>NZ_QBIZ02000029.1:0-42532 GCF_003057735.2 Pseudomonas sp. RIT411 | reverse complement strand
ATCGTCGAAGACGACACCGCCCTGGCCGAGCTCATCGCCACCTACCTGGGCCGTCAGGGCTATGCCGTGACGGTGATCGGTCGCGGCGACGAAGCCCTGGCCGCGGTGCAGCGCCTGCGCCCGCACCTGGTGGTGCTCGACGTCATGCTGCCGGGGCTGGACGGCCTGCAGGTCTGCCGTCAGCTGCGCGCCGCCCAGCCAGGCCTGCCGATCCTGATGCTCACCGCCCTGGACGACAGCCACGACCAGGTGCTGGGCCTGGAGATCGGCGCCGACGACTACGTCAGCAAGCCCTGCGAACCGCGGGTGCTGCTGGCACGTATCCGCACCCTGCTGCGCCGCTGCCAGCTGGGTGAGGCGCCCGCCGATGACCGCCTGACGATCGGCCAGCTGCGGCTGCTGCCGGGTGAACGCCAGGTCTGGTGGCGCGACCAGCTGGTGGAGCTGTCATCTACCGAATTCAACCTGCTGGCGATCCTCATGCGCCATGCCGGCGAGGTGCTCAGCCGCGACCAACTGATCCAGCAACTGCGCGGCATCGAATTCAACGGCGTCGACCGCTCGGTGGACGTGGCCATCTCCAAGCTGCGCCGGCGCTTCGAAGAGCACCCCGGCGACGCCCGGCGGATCAAGACCGTCTGGGGCAAGGGCTATCTCCTTTCCCGCGCCGAGTGGGAATAGATGCTCAAGATCCTCGTCCGCCTCTACCTCATCCTGCTGGTGACCTATGGCGCCGCCAGCTACCTGGTGCCCGAGGCGCTGCTGCAGGTGTTCTACGAGCGCTACAGTCGCTACACCCTCGAGCAACTGCACGGCCCGCTCAGCCTGGTGCAGCGCACCTTCAACCAGGCGCCGCCGGCGCGCTGGCCAGCCCTGCAGGAGGAGTTGGCCGCGGAGCTGGCGCCCATCAGCCTGCGTCTGGTCCCGCTTGAGGATCCGGCCCTCACCCCGGAGGAGCGCGCCGATCTGGCCGCCGGCCAGCGACGGGTACGCCTGGGCGACTATGGCGAACCCAGCGCGGCCCTGGTGCCGCTGCCGACGGATCAGGTGCTCTGGGTCGGCATCCCCGAGGCGCCCACCGACATCGCCCTGACCTACTGGGCCATGAACGCCCTGATCGGCGCGGCCCTGCTGGTTTGCCTCTATGTCTGGCTGCGACCGCACTGGCGCGACCTGGAGCGGCTGCGGCGTACCGCGGCGCGCCTGGGCAAGGGCCATCTGGGCGAGCGCACGGCCATCTCGCCGCGCTCGGACATCGGCGAGGTGGCGCGGGCCTTCGATGACATGGCCCAGGAACTGGAGGCGCTGATCGTCCAGCAGCGCGACCTGCTCAACGCCGTCTCCCATGAATTGCGCACGCCGCTGTCACGCCTGGAATTCGGCCTGGCGCTGTTGCAGGCCGATCCGCTGCCCGCCGAGACCCACCGCCAGCTGGAGCAACTGGTGCGCCACGTCCGCGAACTGGATGCCCTGGTTGACGAATTACTGTCCTTTGCCCGCCTGCAGAGCAGCCAGCAGCCGCCCGAACGCCTGAGCCTGGAACTCGAAGCCTTTCTCGACAGCGTGCTGGCCGACTTCGCCGAAGAGCAGGAGCGCCGCGGCGTCGTGATGCACCTGGACCTGACGCAGGCGCCCAGGCTGGCCGAACTGGCGCCACGCCTCACCGCCCGCGCCCTGCAGAATCTCGTCGGCAACGCCCTGCGTTATTGCCAGCGCGAGGTCTGGGTAGCGGTCCGTGACGACGGCGACGCGTTGCTGATCGCCGTCGAGGATGACGGCGAGGGGATTCCCGCGGCGGAGCGCGAGCGGGTCTTCGAACCCTTCTATCGCCTGGATCGCAGTCGTGACCGCGCCACCGGCGGCTTCGGCCTGGGCCTGGCCATCAGCCGGCGCGCGGTGGACAACCAGGGTGGCCGGCTGGACCTGAGCGCCGGTGCTCAGGGTGGCGCTCGATTCGAGATCCGCCTGCCATTGCCGCCGCGCCTGGGGCTCGCCTGAGGCCGCCGTGGCCCCTACACTTGGCGCCCCCGCCCGTTTCGGAATCGTCATGGCAGAGCCCTTCGACCGCCAATCGCTGCAACCCCTGCTCGACCGTATCGCCGCCGCCGCGCCGCGCCATTTCGGCGAAGGCGAGGTGGCCGACTACATCCCGGCCTTGGCCGAGGTGGCGCCGGATCAGTTCGGCATCGCCGTCTGCGACGTCAAGGGCCAGGTCTGGCGCGCCGGGGCGGCCGACACCGCCTTTTCCATCCAGTCCATTTCCAAGGTGCTCAACCTGGTGATCGCCATGCAGCGCCTGGACGAGGCGGATATCTGGACCCGCGTCGGCCGCGAGCCTTCCGGCCATGCCTTCAATTCCATGGCCCAGCTGGAAGAAGAGAAAGGCGTGCCGCGCAATCCCTTCATCAACGCCGGCGCCGTGCAGGTCTGCGAATTGCTGGTGTCGCGCATCATGTCGATCCACTGGATGATGCGCGAACAGGCGCGCCGTCTGGCCGGCAATCCGACGCTCAACTTCGACGACCGCGTGGCCCGCTCGGAGATGGACCACAAGGCGCGCAACGCCGCTCTGGCCTATCTGATGAAGGCCTACGGCAATCTGCACAGCGAGGTCGATGACGTCCTCGACGTCTATTTCCACGGCTGCGCCCTGGCCATGAGCTGCGTCGACGTGGCTCGCGCCTTCGCCTTTCTCGCCAACGGCGGCATCAATCCCCAGGATGGCCAGGCCGTGGTGACGCCCCAGCAGACCCGCCAGCTCAATGCGCTGCTGCTGACCTGCGGCCTCTACGATGCGGCCGGCGACTTCGCCTGGCGCGTCGGCCTGCCGGGCAAGAGCGGGGTAGGGGGCGGCATCGTCGCCATCGTGCCGGGACAGATGAGCATCTGCGTCTGGTCGCCCCGGCTGGACAGCTACGGCAACTCGGTGGCCGGCCTGCGTTCTCTAGAGACCCTGGTGGAAGGGCTGGGCGTGGCGCCGCTCGGCTAGTAGGCCATGGACAGGCTGAGGGTCACCTGGGGCACCACGCCGTCGGTCTCGCCCTCCGGACCGCTCAACTCGCGCAGCGCGCCGTCTCGATAGAGCGCCAGGGCTTCGGCGCGAGCGCTCCAGCGCGTCTCGCCCCAGCGAAAGGGCTGCTCCAGCGCCAGCCCGGTGCGGGCATAGAGGCGATCGCCGGAATCCGGTCCATAGAAGCCGTTCCACCCCACCCCCAGGGCACTGGGGAAACTCAGGCGCAGGCCACTGGCCGAGATGTCCAGTCCGGGTTCCAGGCTGCCCTGGGTATAGATACCGCTGTCGCCCTGGGTGCGGGTGGTCACCGCCAGTCCCGGACGCCAGGCGCCCAGGCCCGACTCGGCCTGGTAGGCCAGGGTCAGGCTGGCTTCCTGAGTGGTCGCGGCAACGTCGTTGGGACTACTCTTGACCGTGTAGACGAAGCCGACCCTCAGGCCCTCGGCCGGTGACACCACCAGGCCCAGCAGGTTGTTGCTCTCGTACCAGCGCCGCGGGCTGACCCGTTCCTCGCTGGAGGGGCTGTGCAGGCCGTTGCTGCTGCTGAACACCAGCCAGGCATCGGCATTGCCGTCGCTTCCCTGGTGCAGATCCAGGGCGAAGCCCGCCTGCAGGTGCAAGGGGACGCGGTCGAGGCTGGCCGCGTCGTCATCGTAGTTGCCGCGGGAAAAGTCGCCGTTGCGCACGTCCATGCCCAGTTGCGGATGGAAGCGCCCGGAGTTTTCGCTGACCTCCACGCTGCCCAGGGCGGCGTCTTCGCTTTCGATGGACGGCACGCTGCGCGGCGCGGCGGTGGCCTCCAGGGCCAGACAGCCCGCCAGCAGACCGGCGCAACGCAGGGGCGAGGGGCGCGACATGGCGACTCCGGGATGCGCGGGGCGCTCCGGGTGAGGCGCCATGGGGCATCGGACCAGGCCGCCGCCGAGCGGGTTCCAGGCCCTAGAGCACCGGCGAAAACACCCGGGCCACCCGCATGGCCACCCGTCGCCAGCGGCGCAGGGCGGCATTGTCCTCGGGGGTGAGTTCGCGGGAGCGACTGAAGTCCTGCTCCAGCATCTTGCGCACCTCCCAGGCGAAGGGGACGTCCATCACCATCACCATGACCTCGAAGTTGAGGCGGAAGGAACGGTTGTCCAGGTTGGCGCTGCCCACCGCGGCCACGTCCTCGTCGATCAGCACCACCTTCTGGTGCAGGAAGCCCGGGCCGTAGCGGAACACCCGCACCCCGGCATGCACCGCTTCGAAGGCATAGAGGTAGGAGGCGGCATAGACCACCTTGTGGTCGGGTCGCGAGGGCAGCAGGATGCGCACGTCCACCCCGCGCAGGGCGGCCAGGCGCAGGGCCGCCGAAACGGCTTCGTCAGGGATGAAGTAGGGCGTGGTGATCCAGACGCGGTGGCGCGCCGAGTGGATGGCCTCGACAAAGAACAGCGAGCAGGTCTCCTGATCGTCCGCCGGCCCGCTGGGCACCACCTGGCAGAGCACGCCCCCCTCTTCGTAGCGTTCCGGCAGCAGCAGGGTGGGCAGCTTTCTGGTCACCCAGTACCAGTCCTGGGCAAAGGTTTCCTGCAGGGTGGCCAGGGCCGGACCGCGTAATTCCAGGTGGGTGTCGCGCCAGGGCGCCAGGGGCGGCTTGAGGCCCATGTATTCGTCGCCGACGTTGAGCCCGCCGGTAAAGCCCACCTCGCCATCGACGATGACGATCTTGCGGTGGTTGCGGAAGTTGACCTGGAACCTGTTGATCAGCCCGCGACGGTTGCTGAAGCCCTTCACCTCGCAACCGGCTTCGCGCAGCTTTTCCACATAGGCGCGCGGCAGGGCATGGCTGCCGATGGCGTCGTACAGCAGAAAGACCTGGACTCCGGCGCGGGCGCGGTCCAGCAGGGTGTTCTGCAGGGCCAGGCCGAGGGCGTCGTCGTGGATGATGAAGAACTGCACCAGCACCACCTTCTGCGCCCCGCGGATGGCCGCGAGGATGGCGGCGAAGGTCTCCTCGCCGTTGATCAGCAGCCGCACCTGGTTGTTGGCAACGCAGGGCGTGCCGGTGAGGGCGGTCATGGCCTTGAGCTTGCGATTGGCCGCGCTGCACTGCTGGGCGGCCATGGCCTCGGCGATCCAGGGCCGCCAGTCCAGTTCGGCGGCCTGGCGCGCCATCTCCTCGTCGGCCTGGCGCCGCGCCTTCACGTAGCTGTCGAAGCGCCGCCGGCCGAATACCAGATAGGGGATCAGACTGAGGAAGGGCATGAACACCAGCGCCATGGCCCAGGCCATGGCGCCCTGGGCGGTACGCACCGTGATAATGGCGTGGATCGCCGCGCTGATGCCAATCAGTTCGAGGACCAGGGCGATGTAGTGGAGATCGAGGGGCAGGGAAGGCACGCGGGCAGCTCTCGCTCCTGGGTGGATGTCAGAGGGGTTGGACCGCCCTGAGCACCACGAATTTCGGCGTGGCCGCGATCTGTTCGACACGCCTGAACAGCCGCTTGAGCTTGACGTGATAACCCAGGTGGCGATTGCCCACCAGCCAGAGTTCGCCCTTCTCGGTCAGCGCCGCCCGCGCCTGCTGGAACATGCGCCAGGCGAGGAAGTCGCCCACCACCTGCTGCTGGTGAAAGGGCGGATTGCACAGGATCAGCTCCAGCGACCGCGGCGCCTGGTCGGCCAGGCCATCGGCCGCGCGGATTGCCACCGGTCGCTCGCCGAAGGCCGCGCTCCAGTTCTCGCGCGCCGACTGCACCGCCATGTAGGACTCGTCCACCAGGGTGAATTGCGCCTCCGGATTGGCCAGGGCGCAGGCCAGCGCCAGCACGCCGTTGCCGCAGCCGAGATCGGCCACCCGGGCCTGGCCCAGGCCCTGGGGCAGGTGTGGCAGGAAGGCACGGGTGCCGATATCCAGGCCCTCGCGGCAGAAGACGTTGGCATGGTTGACCAGGGTCAGTGGCGGCGCATCCAGGCGATAGCGACTCGGGTAGGGCGAGGCCACCGCCGGTCGCGCCTCGGGGGTGGCGAAGAGCAGCCGCGCCTTCTTTACCGCCAGCGAAGCCTGCACCGGGCCGATATGCCGCTCCAGCAGGTCGCCGGCGGCGCGGGGCAGGTGCTTGAGCATGCCGGCGGCGATCACCCGGGCACCCGGCGCCAGCTGGCCGTGCAGGCGGATCAGCTGCTCTTCCAGCAACGCCAGGGTCTTGGGCACCCGCACCAGCACCAGATCGAAGGGACCGCTGATCGCCTCGCTGGCCGGGACGAAGGTTACCGCCTCGGCGGCGAGGCCGTTGCGCGCCAGGTTGGCCGCCAGCGCCAGGGCCGCCAGGTGCGAGTCGCCACTGGAGGTCACCTGGGCATGAGCGGCGAGACTGGCGGCCAGGGCGCCGAAGCCGTCGTTGAGCACCAACACCCGGGCGGACGGGGCCAGGCCATCCTCGGCGACCTGCTGCAGCAGGTATTCGTCGGCGGCGTCGAAGGCCTGCAGGGGATCGTCGCGGCGCGGGGGCTGACGGTCGAGTTCGAGGGTGGCGAAGGGCGAGACGAGAGAAGGCATGGTTTCTGTCGGTGTTTATCGGCGGCTCACTGCGGGACAATGGCGCCAAGCAATCGGGAAAAAGAGGCCAGTATGACCGCCACCGAAGACAAGTTCACCCGCGAGACGATCACCGCCGTCTGGCCCTGGAGCGACAACCTCTTCAGCCTGAGGACCACCCGCGATCCGCGCTATCGCTTTCGCGCCGGCCAGTTCGCCCGGCTGGGCGTGCGCAAGGCCGATGGCGACATCGTCTGGCGGGCCTACTCCATGGTCTCGGCGCCCCACGACGACTTCCTCGAATTCTTTTCCATCGTGGTGCCGGGTGGCGCCTTCACCAGCGAACTGAGCCGCCTACGCGAGGGCGACGAACTGCTGGTGGAAAAGCAGCCCTATGGCTATCTCACCCTGGAGCGCTTCGGCGGCGGTCGCGATCTCTGGCTGCTGGCCACCGGCACGGGCCTCGCGCCCTTCCTGTCGATGCTGCAGGAGCCCGATACCTGGGAGCGCTTCGAGCGCATCGTGCTGGTCTACAGCGTGCGCGAAGCCCGCGATCTGGCCTACCAGGAGGTCATCCGCGGTTACGGCGAGGTGGAGCACCTCGAAGGTCTCACCGACCGCCTGGTCTATGTTCCCGTGGTTACCCGCGAGGATCACCCCGGCGCCCTGCGTGGCCGCATCACCACCCTGATCGAGAACGGCGAGCTGGAACGCGCCGCCGGCGTCGAACTCTCGCCCGAGCACTCGCGCATCCTCATCTGCGGCAATCCGGAGATGGTCGACGACACCCGCCAGCTGCTCAAGACCCGCGATCTACAGCTGGCCCTGAGTCGCCGACCCGGGCAGGTGGCGGTGGAAAACTACTGGTAACAGGGGCCACCACCGGCGTCTTTACGTTTTCTTCACAATTGGAAAAGGTTGGGCCTTTAGCTTTGGCCCCACCTTGCTCTAGGATCGGAATTTCCAAGGCTACTTTCCGAGTCCCGATGAGCAGTGACAGATCCGAGCCGCCCCCGGCCCCCAGGCCAGGTGCGGCTGACACCCCCTACCGTCTTTCTTCCTCCGCGGCCGTTCGGCCCTCTATCGCGGAGGCATCCCGCTAATGGAATGGATCGCCGATCCCACCGCCTGGTTGGGACTCCTCACCCTGATCGTCCTGGAAATCGTCCTGGGCATCGACAACCTGGTGTTCATCGCCATCCTCGCCGACAAGCTGCCGCCCGCGCAGCGTGACAAGGCGCGGGTGATCGGCCTGTCGCTGGCGCTGATCATGCGTCTGGGCCTCTTGGCCAGCATCTCCTGGATGGTGACCCTCACCGAGCCGCTGTTCGAGGTCTTCGGCAAGGCCTTCTCCGGCCGTGACCTCATCATGCTGTTCGGCGGTATCTTCCTGCTGTTCAAGGCCACCACCGAGTTGCACGAACGCATCGAGGGCCACACCCACAAGACCGGTGGCAATCGCGCCTACGCGGCCTTCTGGCCGGTGGTCGCGCAGATCGTGGTGCTTGACGCCGTGTTCTCGCTGGACGCCGTCATCACCGCCGTGGGCATGGTCGAGCACCTGAGCGTGATGATGATCGCCGTGATCATCTCCATCGGCCTGATGCTGGTGGCGAGCAAGCCGCTGACCGCCTTCGTCAACGCCCACCCCACGGTGATCATGCTGTGCCTGGGCTTCCTGATGATGATCGGTCTGAGCCTGACCGCCGAAGGCCTGGGCTTCCACATTCCCAAGGGCTACCTCTATGCCGCCATCGGCTTCTCGATCCTCATCGAGCTGGCCAACCAGGTGGTGCGCTGGAAGCGCAAGCGCCAGTTGCACGAGCGGCTCGGCATGCGCGAGCGGACCTCCCAGGCCGTGCTGCGGCTGCTGGGCGGTCGCCTGCGCGAAGACGAGGTGGACGAGGACATCGCCGAGCTGATGGAAGGCGAGAAGGGCGAAGGCCCGGTCTTCGATCGCCGCGAGCGCCTGATGATCAGCGGCGTGCTGCAACTGGGCGAGCGCCCGGTGCGCACGGTGATGACCGCCCGCGCCGACGTCGACATCCTCGATGCCGACGCCGCCCCGGAACGGCTGCGCGAGCAATTGCTGGCCTCGGCCCACTCGCGCCTGCCGCTGGTGGTCAACGGCAACATCGACGAACCCCTGGGCTATGTGCACAAGAAGGAGCTGTTCGCCGACATCCTGCAAGGCCAGTCGCCGGATCTGCGTGCCCGGGTGCGCACCCCCATCCACCTGCCGGCCCAGGCCACGGTACTGGGCGCTCTGGAACAGCTGCGCGCCGCCTCGACCCACGTGGCCTTCGTGGTCAATGAATTCGGTGGTTTCGAAGGCCTGTTGACCCTGACCGACATCCTCGAGGCCATCGCCGGCGAATTGCCGGATGCCAGCGAGGAGAGCCTGCCGGAACTGGAAAAGGTGGAGAACGGCTATCGCGCCAGCGGCGGCCTGAACCTGCATCCCCTGGCCCAGCGCACCGGTTTCCAGATCGCCGAAAACGAGGACTACCAGACCCTCGGCGGCCTGGTGGTGGACCTGCTGGGACGCCTGCCGGTGGCCGGTGATCGCCTGGAATACCAGGGCTGGCAGCTGACCGTGGAATCGGTCAAGGATCGGCGGATCGGCTGGATCCGCCTGGAGCGGCCCGCCTCCTAGCGAGGCGGGCGTTCTGTAAGCCTGTTCAAAGGCTGCGAGCTAGAGTCAAACAAGGCGAAAATGGCTGAGGAAGCGGAGTTTACAAGTGGTAAATGAGCATTCCGAAGCCATTTTCAACGCAGGTTGGCCGACGCGCAGCCGACTTTGAAAGGCTTACAGCGGGTTGACCGGCGGTTCCTGCTTCACCACGGGAGCCTCGGTCGCCTTGCTGTTCTGCTCCTTCAGCAGGTCGCGGATCTCGGTCAGCAGCACCTGGTCCTTGGTCGGACCGGCCGGGGCGGCATCCTGGTGCAGGCGCAGGCGGTTGAGCACCTTGATCGCCATGAAGATGGCGAAGGCGATGATCACGAAGTCGAAGATGGTCTGCAGGAACTTGCCGTAGGACATGACCACGGCTGGCTGGTCACCCACGGCGGCCCTCAGGGTGATCGCCAGTTGCGAGAAATCCACACCCCCCAGCAACAGGCCCAGCGGCGGCGTGATGATGTCGGCCACGAAGGACGACACGATCTTGCCGAAAGCCGCGCCCAGGATGATGCCGACCGCGAGGTCGACCACGTTGCCTCTCATGGCGAATTTCTTGAACTCGGCAATGATGCTCATGCTGCACTCCTTTGGATGGTTTCGAAGAGACGATAGACGATTGTGCTCGCTTCGCTCGGGTTTGGAACCCTGCTAACGGTCTCCAGGTTCCCCGGAAGCGGCAAATCGCCGCGCGATCGGCAACTGGTCGCGGCTGTCGCACTTTGTCGAAGGGGCCGGGTCCACCCTTGTACGCCGAGGGCAGCAACCCTCGCGACCTCCACCTCTCGTCCCCAAGGAGCCCCTGATGGTTGCCAAACACGACCTGCACAAAGACTTTCCCGAGTACGCCGAGCAGCTGGACAGCCGTCCGCAGACCGATGCGGCCTTCGCCAAGCTGCTGGAAGACTACGCCAAGCTCGACCAGCAGATCCTCGATCTGGAGGAAGTGGAAGAATCCAGTGGCGACGAGGAACTGGGTCGCCTGCGCCGCGAGCGCGTCCTGCTCAAGGACAAGATCGCTCAGCAGCTGAAATACCCGTCCTAGCCGTACCGGGCTCGACCGGCAGCGTCGAGCCCTGCCTGGCGCGATTGGCAAGAGCCGCTGGCGTTGCCATCATGGCCTCCCAGGAGAGGAGCCGATGACCGACGAAGTGGCGATGTACCAGCAGTGGCACCTGTGGATCACCGAGGCGGCCGTGGAAGCCCAGCGCCGTCGCGTGCAGCTCGAATTCGCCGAATACAGCCGGTTGCTGGCCGACCTGCAACTGCTCGAACAGCAGCGCTGGCAACAGGCGTTGCCCGTCTGGTTGCGTGGCGAGGCGGAAATGGTGTCGACGCTCAAGCACTAGCGGCTGATCGGCGAACCCCCTGCAGAGCCTGATGACAGCGCGATGAACGACCAGCGGTGCCCGGCGGTCAATGGGTTACCCCAGGCTACTTTCGCGGGGTGAGCGAGGTTTATCCGGCCTACCTGGCCCTCTCAACGAGGATGTCCCCATGAAGCGTACCGCCCTGATCGCCCTGATGATGTTTGCCGCCGCCCCCGTATTCGCCAAGGATCTGTGCGCGGTCCAGCTGCAGAAGCTGGACGATGCCAGCAAGATGAAGACCAACATGATCGGCCCGGGCAGTTCCCAGGCCCAGCAGATCGCCGAATTCCGCAAGAACGCCATGGCTGCCCAGAAAGCCGGTGACGAGAAGAAGTGCATCGCGCAGGCCAACCAGGCCCTGACCATGCTGCGTCAGCCGGGTGGCGAGGGCAACTAAGGCCCAAGCCTGCCGTTCGAGAAAAGGCGCGCTCCCCCGCGGGAGTGCGCCTTTTTACTGTCTATGCATCCAGTCGTGTTATGCTGGAGGTCTTCCCTTCTCGACTGGAGAATTCCGCCATGGCCAAGGCCAAGCGTCTCTACGGCTGCACCGAATGCGGCGCCACCTTTCCCAAGTGGGCGGGCCAGTGCGGTGAGTGCGGCGCCTGGAACACCCTGGTGGAAACCGTCGTCGAGACCTCCGCTGTCCCTTCCGGACGCGCCGGCTGGGCCGGAGCCCAGGCGACCATCAAGACCCTGGCCGAGGTCAGCGTCGAGGAAACCCCGCGCTTCACCACCGATTCCACCGAACTCGACCGGGTGCTGGGTGGCGGCCTGGTGGATGGCTCCGTGGTGCTGATCGGCGGCGATCCCGGCATCGGCAAGTCCACCATCCTGCTGCAGACCCTCTGCCACCTGGCCGCGCGCATGCCGGCGCTCTATGTCACCGGCGAGGAATCCCAGCAGCAGGTGGCCATGCGTGCCCGCCGCCTGGGCCTGCCGGAAGACAAGCTCAAGGTCATGACCGAGACTTGCATCGAGTCCATCGTCGCCACCGCCCGCCAGGAAAAGCCGCGGGTCATGGTGATCGACTCCATCCAGACCATCTTCACCGAGCAGCTGCAGTCCGCGCCCGGCGGCGTGGCCCAGGTACGCGAGAGCGCAGCGCTGCTGGTGCGGTTCGCCAAGCAGACCGGCACCGCCATCTTCCTGGTGGGCCACGTCACCAAGGAAGGCGCCCTGGCCGGACCGCGGGTGCTGGAGCACATGGTCGACACCGTGCTCTATTTCGAGGGCGAATCCGACGGCCGCCTGCGCATGCTGAGAGCGGTCAAGAACCGCTTTGGCGCGGTCAACGAACTGGGCGTGTTCGGCATGACCGACAAGGGCCTCAAGGAGGTCTCCAACCCTTCGGCGATCTTTCTCAACCGGGCCCAGGAGGCGGTGGCCGGCAGCGTGGTCATGGCGACCTGGGAGGGCTCGCGGCCGATGCTGGTGGAGGTGCAGGCCCTGGTGGACACCAGTCACCTGGCCAATCCGCGGCGGGTCACCGTGGGCCTGGACCAGAATCGCCTGGCCATGCTGCTGGCGGTGCTGCACCGCCATGGCAGCATTCCCACCTACGATCAGGACGTCTTCATCAACGTGGTCGGCGGGGTCAAGGTGCTGGAGACGGCGGTGGACCTGGCGCTGATGTCGGCGGTGATCTCCAGCCTGAGGGACAGCGCCCTGCCGCACGACCTGCTGGTGTTCGGCGAGATCGGCCTGTCTGGTGAGATCCGCCCGGTGCCCAGTGGCCAGGAACGGCTCAAGGAGGCGGCCAAGCACGGCTTCAAGCGGGCCATCGTGCCCAAGGGTAATGCGCCCAAGGACCCGCCACCCGGCTTGCAGGTGGTCGCGGTGACGCGTCTGGAGCAGGCGCTGGATGCCCTGTTCGAATAGCCCTGGGCGGCTTTTGTAATATTTTTTAAAACTCTCGGCGGGGCAGGGTGGTCTATCAGGCGCTTCCATGACCCTGGATACCCGCCATGTCTCGTCTGCTCCCGCTTTCCGTATTCCTTGCCGGCTTCGCTACCAGTGCCCTGGTCCAGGCCGCCGATCCCAGCAGCTCCGCGCCGGCCAGTCTGGAGGTGGATCAGCTGGAGTGGCAGCATGCCGACGAAGGCAGCGTCTTCAACTGGGATCTGGAAGGCTGGGCCCTGGGCGGCGGCGCCAATCGCCTGGATTTTCGCAGCCAGGGCGAGCGCACCAACGGCCACACCGAGCAGGCCGAGGTGCAGGCGCTCTGGGGGCACGCCCTGGCCAAGGGCTGGGGCAGCGTGGCCGGCATCCGCCAGGATTTCAAACCCGGCTCGCCGCAGACCTGGGCCGCCCTGGGCATCCAGGAACACGATCCCGAGGATCTCGACATCGAGATCACCGCCTTCTTCGGCGAAAACAATCAGACCGCCCTGCGCCTGGAAGCCGAATACGACTGGGCCCTGACCCAGCGGCTGATTCTCCAGCCCCATACCGAACTCAATTTCTACGGTCGCAACGACGAGTCCCGCGGCCAGGGCGCCGGTTTCGCCGAAAGCGAAGCCGGGCTGCGCCTGAGATACCAGGTGACCCCGGAGGTCGCGCCCTATGTCGGGGTGTCCTGGAACGCCACCCACGGCAACACCGCCGCCATGGCGCGGGAAGAGGGCGAAGACACCCACGACGCCCGCCTGGTGGTGGGTCTGCACCTGGAGTTCTAGGCCCGGTCCTACGGAAGACTTCGCCCTTCGCTTCGGACAGGCGCCCTCGCTCAGGTGGTAGGCAGAGGTGACCTGGCTGTTCTATCGCGGCCACGGGCCACTCCTGCAGCGCTTTCCGTGTACCTGTAGGAGCGATCGCTAAGTCGCACCAACATGGCCGCGATAGAGATCAGGCAGAACAGTAGCGTGGAAACGGCGCAGCCTTTTCCACTGGGCCCTCGCGGTGAGGGACACCCTTACCCCAACCCTCTCCCGAGGGGAGAGGGGGCTATCCGTGCAGGTGTTCATCTCCATCGGCTTCAGGATCGCGATCAGCTGTCTGCCTACACCTGTAGGAGCACCCCGCGACCGCGATAAGCCGCAATCGGCACAGACGATAGAGCGCTAGCCAGTACCGTCGACCCCAAGACCTAGGGCGTACCCAGCGCCGCCAACTCGCGTTCCAGCAGGGTTTCGTCGCCCAGGTTCAGCTCCACCAGGCGGCGCAGGTGGCTGATGGAATCCAGATCGATCTGGCGGCAGGCGAAGGCCAGCTGCTCCGCGGTTTCCCGAACCAGCTCCACGTCCATGCTCACCTGGGCCTCGTCGTTCAGCAGGATGCGCAGCTGATAGGTCGCGCTCGGCTGGGCCGACCAGTCGGCAGGCCGCGCCAGCAGCACGCCCTTGAGCGAGATGTCGTCCACGGGCGCTGCCCACTGGCGCTCACCCTGGTGCAACTGGGCAGGGGCATCGAAGGTGAAGCGGGTAAAGCGGCGACGCTCGTTGGTGTCGTTCATGGAAGGGCTTCCTGAGGTTTCCTGATCACTGTAGACGACCGTGGCCGTCCCGTATCGACTGCGCCTGGAAGGGTAGCCGGCGGCGGCCGGTGGGGCCAGGACGAGAGGGCTCATTGGTCGCCAGGGGGCGAGCAGCGGCCCAATTCGTCAGACGTTGGAGGTGCCCTCCGGGCGCCAGCCGTACTCGCGCGCATGGCGGACCAGATCGGCCGGCTTTTGGATGTCCAGCTTGCGGCGGATGCTCAGGCGGTGGGTTTCCACCGTGCGCACGCTGAGCCCCAGCTGCTGGGCCATGGTCTTGTTGTTGAGGCCCTGGGCCATGAGCAGCAGCACCTGGCGCTCCCGCGGGGTGAGGTCGCCGTCACTGGTGCCCCCTTCGCCCAGGCGGGCGGCGATGGCGCTGCTGTAGAAGCGCCCGCCGACCGCCAGGGCTTCCACCGCGGCGATGATCTCCTCGGACGGCGCATCCTTGAGCACATAGCCGGCCGCGCCGACCCGCAACGAGGTGCTCACGTATTCGCGATTGTCGTACATGCTCAGGATCAGCACCCGGGCGCGCGGGGCACGCTCGGCGATCAGGGCGGTCAGCTCCAGGCCGTTGATGTCCTTGAGGCCGATGTCCACCAGCAGGATGTCCGGATCGAGCCGCGCCAGCAGGTCGAGGGCTTCCGCACCACTGCCGGCCTCGCCGACCACGACGAAGCGCTCGATGGTGCCCAGCAGCGCCCGCACCCCGGCGCGGACCAGGGCATGGTCGTCGACCAGGAGGATGCGGATGGGCGTCATGTCGGGCTTTCCTCGTCGGCCGGGAGGTCCGAGCGTAGCAGAACCACGTCCAGGGTCGTGCCGCCGGGGCCGGACTGGATGGCGCAGCGACCGCCGAACAGCTCCACCCGCTCGCGGATGTTGCGCAGGCCGATGCCGCCGCTGAGATGTTCCACCTGGCCGGTATCGAAGCCCCGACCGTCGTCGTGCACGGTCAGGCAGATCCAGCGCCCGCGCCGCTGCAGGTCGATGACGACCTTGCGCGCCGCTGCGTGGCGCTCGATGTTGGTCAGGGCCTCCTGGACGATGCGGAACAGGGCGACGTCCATGTCGCCGCCGGCGGTGCTGTCGTCCAGGGTCTGCCGATAGTCCACGTCCAGGCCGCTGCGCTGGCGGAATTCCTCCACCAGCTGGCCGAGCGCCGCGGGCAGGCCAAGGGTATCCAGCAGCGAAGGGTGCAGGTCGTGGGAGATGCGGCGGATCTCGCCGATGGCGGCGGCCAGGCGCTGGGTGCCTTCGCGCAGGGTCTCGCCGGCGCTGGGCTTGCCGGTCCCCAGTTCGCGGCTGGCCAGTTCGAACTGGAACTTGATGGACACCAGCAGCTGGCTGATGCCGTCGTGCAACTCGCGCGACAGCCGCGATCTTTCCTCTTCCTGGGAGGTGATGAGTCTCTGGGTCAGCTGCTTGAGCTTGCGATCGGCCAGGCGGTGCTCGCTGACGTTGAGCGTCAGGCCGCCGGCGAACACCAGCAGCACCGCCACCAGGGCCACCCCGGCGCTGGCCAGCAGGGTGGTGCGGATGCCAGCGGCCACGTCGTGGCGCACCTGGGCGAGGGCGGCGTCCACGTCGTCCAGATAGAGGCCGGTGCCCAGCACCCAGCCCCAGCGCTGCAGCTGGGTCACGTAGGCGAGCTTTTCCGCCATCTGGCCGCTGGAGGGCTTCTGCCAGCCATAGCGCTGGAAGCCGTCGCCCTGGCTGGCACTGCGCAGCAGCGCCTGGATCACCAGCAGGCCGTTGCCGTCGGTGAGTTGCCAGAGATCCTGGCCGACCAGCTCGGGCTGGCGCGGGTGCATGAGATTGCGGCCATGCTGGTCGTAGACGAAGAAGTAGCCGTCGCTGCCAAAATTCAGGCTGGCCAGCAGCGCCAGTACCCTGGCCTTGGTCTCCTCGTCGTCGCGACCGCTACCGTACAGCGGCTGGATGGCACTGACGCCCATCTCCACATAGTTGCGCAACTCGGTCTTCTTGCTGCCGAGGATGCTGTGTTCGAGCAGCCGTGCCTGCTGCTCGCCCAGGCGCTGGCTCTGTTCCAGGACCACCAGGCAGACCGCGGCCACCGCCAGCAGCAAAGGCAGCAGTCCGAGGGCGACCATCTTGTATTTGAGCTGCATCGGCACCTGTCCGGGCTGGCGGCTACGTAGAACTACGTAGCGGGCCTTGGGTAGTTCTGCGAATTTCGCTGTCGCGTCGAGCCGCCGATAGTAATATGGCTCCGCTGTGGGCTCTCACAATAACAAGTATCGCCGCGGCCACTGGTGCGCGGCAGGAGAACAAGCATGACCCGAATGGCCAGCCATCTTGCCTGGTTCGCCGTTGCCGTACTGGGCGCCTTCGCGCTGGGTACCGTGGCGCTGAGTCGAGGCGAAGCGATCAACGCCCTCTGGATCGTGGTCGCCGCCGTGGCGATCTACCTCGTTGCCTACCGCTACTACAGCCTGTTCATCGCCACCAAGGTGATGGGCCTGGACGCCAAAAGAGCCACGCCCGCCGTGCTCAACAACGACGGCCTGGACTACGTCCCCACCAACAAGCACATCCTCTTCGGCCACCACTTCGCCGCCATCGCCGGCGCCGGTCCGCTGGTAGGCCCGGTGCTCGCCGCCCAGATGGGCTATCTGCCCGGCACCCTCTGGCTGATCGCCGGGGTGGTCTTTGCCGGCGCGGTGCAGGACTTCATGATCCTGTTCCTCTCCACCCGCCGCAACGGCCGCTCCCTGGGCGACATGGTGCGCGAGGAGATGGGGCGCATCCCCGGCACCATCGCCCTGTTCGGCTGCTTCCTGATCATGATCATCATCCTCGCGGTGCTGGCGCTGATCGTGGTCAAGGCCCTGGCCGAGAGCCCGTGGGGCATGTTCACCGTGATCGCCACCCTGCCGATCGCCATGTTCATGGGCGTCTACATGAGATACATCCGCCCCGGGCGCATCGGCGAGATCTCGCTGATCGGCGTGGTGCTGCTGCTGGCCTCCATCTGGGTGGGTGGCCTGGTCGCCGCCGATCCGGTCTGGGGCCCGGCCTTCACCTTCACCGGCGTGCAGATCACCTGGATGCTGATCGGCTACGGCTTCGTCGCCGCCGTGCTGCCGGTCTGGCTGGTGCTGGCCCCGCGTGACTACCTGTCCACCTTCCTCAAGATCGGCACCATCATCGCCCTGGCCATCGGCATCCTGGTGACCATGCCGATGCTGAAGATGCCGGCCCTGACCCAGTTCGTCGACGGCACCGGTCCGGTGTGGAAGGGTACCCTGTTCCCCTTCCTGTTCATCACCATCGCCTGCGGCGCGGTGTCCGGCTTCCATGCCCTGATCAGCTCGGGCACCACCCCCAAGCTGATCGCCAAGGAAACCCATGCCCGCTACATCGGCTACGGCGCCATGCTGATGGAGTCCTTTGTCGCCATCATGGCCATGGTCGCCGCCTCGGTGATCGAGCCGGGCGTCTACTTCGCCATGAACAGCCCGGCCGCCGTGGTCGGCGCCGACGTGGTGTCGGTGGCCGCCAAGATCAGCACCTGGGGCTTCGTGGTGACGCCCGAGATGCTGCAGGCCACCGCCACCGAGATCGGCGAGCATACCATCCTGGCCCGTGCCGGTGGTGCGCCGACCCTGGCGGTGGGCATCGCCCAGATCATGCACAACGTGCTGCCGGGCGAGAACACCATGGCCTTCTGGTACCACTTCGCCATCCTGTTCGAGGCGCTGTTCATCCTCACCGCGGTGGACGCCGGCACCCGCGCCGGACGCTTCATGCTGCAGGACCTGCTGGGCAGCTTTGTCCCGGCACTCAAGAAAACCGACTCCTGGACCGCCAACGTCATCGGCACCGCCGGTTGCGTCGCCCTCTGGGGCTGGCTGCTGTACCAGGGCGTGGTCGATCCGCTGGGCGGCATCAACACCCTCTGGCCATTGTTCGGCATCTCCAACCAGATGCTCGCCGGTATCGCCCTGATGCTGGGCTCGGTGGTGCTGATCAAGATGAAGCGCCAGCGCTATGTCTGGGTGACCCTGGTGCCGGCGGTGTGGCTGCTGATCTGCACCACCACCGCCAGCCTGATCAAGCTGTTCGATTCCAATCCGGCGGTCGGCTTCCTGGCCCTGGCCAAGAAGTACAGCACCGCCATGGCCCAGGGCCAGGTGATCGCCCCGGCCAAGAGCATGGAGCAGATGCAGCACATCGTCTTCAACGCCTACACCAACGCCACCCTGTCGGTGCTGTTCCTGGTGGTGGTGATGAGCATCCTGTTCTTTTCCATCAAGGTCGGTCGCGCCGCCCTGGCCAAGCCCGAGCGCAGCGATCGCGAGACCCCGTTCCAGCCGGCCGCGGGCGTTTAAAGGAGAATCCCTATGTTCAATGACCTGGGTCGCATGGGTAAGTACCTGGGGCAGGCCGCCAAGATGCTGGTGGGCATGCCCGACTACGACACCTATGTCGAGCACATGCGCGGCAAGCACCCGGACCAGCCGGTGATGAGCTACGAAGCCTTCTTCCGCGAGCGCCAGGAAGCGCGTTACGGTGGCGGCAAGTCCGGCGCCATACGCTGCTGCTGACCCAGGGTCTCCTCCAGGCCGGGCCTCGAGCCCGGCCTCTTTCTGTCTGGAGTTGCCATGCACGAACCCATCCCCGTCACCGTCCTGACCGGCTTTCTCGGCGCCGGCAAGACCACCCTGCTCAAGCACATCCTGCAGGCCGAGCACGGCCTCAGGATCGCCGTGATCGAAAACGAATTCAGCGCCCTCGACGTCGACGGCGAATTGCTGGAAGACGCTGGCGCCGTACAACTGATGAAGGTCGCCAACGGCTGCGTCTGCTGCACCGGCAGCAAGGACCTGGCCTATGCCCTGACCGTGCTGCTGGAGCGGCTGGACAGCGGCGAACTGGATTTCGAGCGCCTGGTAGTGGAATGCACCGGTCTCGCCGATCCCGGTCCGGTGGCCCAGACCTTCTTTACCGACGACCTGCTGCGCGAGCGCTATCTGCTCGACGGGGTACTGACCCTGGTGGACGCCGTCCACGCCAGCGAGCAACTGAGCGATCCGCTGCTGCAGGCGCAGATCGGTTTCGCCGATCGCCTGCTGCTGACCAAGCTCGACCTGGCCGAGCCGGCCGCCGTCGAGGCGCTGGAGAATCGCCTGCAGCGCATCAATCGCCGTGCGCCCATCCGCCATGTCGATCACGGCCGCATCGAGCTGGCCGAATTGCTGGACATCCGCGGTTTCAACCTGCACGACGAAGACCTGGCGCCGCCCACGCTGTTTCGCCCGCTGCGCCCGGTGTCGGAAGCCGTCAGCCTCACCGAGCGCATCCAGTCCATCGCCATTCGCGAGCCGCGCCCCTTCGACCAGGCCAAGATCAGCGGCGTGATGGAGATGCTGCTCGATACCCTCGGCTGCGACCTGCTGCGCTACAAGGGGCTGCTCAACATCGCCGGCGAGGATCGCCGCCTGCTGTTCCAGGGCGTGCAGCAGATCTATGCCGCCGACTGGGAGCGCGACTGGCTGCCGGACGAGGCGCGCGAGAGTCGCGTCGTGCTGATCGGCATGGACCTGCCGGAAGAGCGCATCCGCGCCGCCTTCGAGCGGGCGGTGGCACGCGCCTGAGGCGGGCTGGACATCCAGCAACGTATTCCGGGACGGGCAGGAATACTCAGGGCGGCCAGGCGGACAACTGCAGGCTGCCTTCGACAAGGGCTTCAGGCGGCGCCCCAGCGCAGTGCCTGCCCCGTTAATGCGGTGTTAAGGGCTACCAGGTTAATAACGCCGGACGGGGCATAAGGCCACGGAACGAAGTATCCCTAAGCGAGGACTCCCTGCATGCTCCTGCTATGGCAAGCCTTGGCCACCGGTGGCCTGATGATGCCGGGCTCGTTGCTGGTCGAGCTCTGGTTGCCGCACCGGGAGACGCGCGCGCGACGCTGGTGGCGACGGATTGCCTATTCCTGTCTGGGCGGTCTGGCCGGCATCGCCGGGCGGCTGTTGGTGGGCTGGTCCTAGGCCTCTGCCGAAAAAAAGCTAACGCCCAACCGCGCTCCTTGCCCTAGGCGTCGCTGTCCGCAGCAGGCGCCTTGGGCGCTGCGCGGCTGGCCAGGCGTTCCAGGGCCGCCTTGAGCCCTGGGTCGCGGATACCGGCAGCCACTTCCCTGAGACTCTCGGCGCCCACCTGACTGACCTGGCGCACCGGTCGGACCCGGGTGGCGACGCCGGGACTCGGCTGCATCTTGAATTGCAGGCGCATCAGGCCGGCGAATTCCGGCGCCTGCTGCAGCAGTCTGAGCAGACGGCGCTGCTGGTAGCGCAGTCGCGTCGCCCAGTGGGCGTCGTTGACCACCAGCAGCAGGGTGCCCTCGCGCCAGCTGGCCACCCGGCAGTGGGGGCGGGCAGCCGGTTGCAGCTGTTCTTCCAGCAACTGTTGCAGGCGCCCCAGTCGCTCGGCTTCGCGAAACAGCGACTTGAGCGGTTTGGCCTGGCGCAGCAGGGCAGCGGGAGCGACGGCGGAGAGAGGGCGAAAGGCCATGCGCAGGACTCGCGATGGGCGAAGAGAAGACGCCGATGGTAACAGATCGCTCTGGCGTCCTGGCGGCTGGGGGCCCGTCGTTCTTTCCTCATCGGCATTTCCGAGTAGAATGCCCGATTACCATCGCGGGACACCGCGGGTCTCAACCCCCGCGCCCAGGCGTCTGGCCAGGCTCTGCAGAGGCCTTGCCGCCCGTTTCGCTCCCCTCATTCCAGCGGAAGAATTCCAGTCGATATGTTTGCGCCTTTGTTGAAGAAATTCTTTGGAAGCAAGAACGAACGAGATGTCAAACGCCTAGGCAAGGTCGTGGTGGCCACCAATGCGTTGGAATCCCAGATTGCCTCCTTGAGCGACGAGCAACTGCGCGCCAAGACCGAGGAATTCAAGCAGCGCGTGGCCAAGGGCGAGTCCCTCGATGCCCTGATGCCGGAAGCCTTCGCCGTGGTCCGCGAGGCCGGCAAGCGCGTCATGGGCATGCGCCACTTCGACGTCCAGCTGATCGGTGGCGCGGCGCTGCACGAAGGCAAGATCGCCGAGATGCGCACCGGTGAGGGCAAGACCCTGGTGGGTACCCTGCCGGTCTACCTCAATGCGCTGTCCGGCAAGGGCGTCCACGTGGTCACGGTGAACGACTACCTGGCCCGCCGCGACGCCAACTGGATGCGGCCGCTGTACGAATTCCTCGGACTGTCGGTGGGCATCATCCTGCCGTTCCAGCCGCCGGAAGAGAAACGCGCCGCCTACGCCTCGGACATCACCTACGGCACCAACAACGAATTCGGCTTCGACTACCTGCGCGACAACATGGCCTTCAGCATGGCCGAGAAGTACCAGCGCGAGCTGAACTTCGCGGTGGTCGACGAGGTGGACTCCATCCTCATCGACGAAGCCCGGACCCCGCTGATCATCTCCGGTCAGGCCGAAGACAGCTCCGAGCTCTATCAAAAGATCAACCAGCTGATCCCGCGTCTGCAGCAGCACATCGAGGAAGAGGAAGGCAATCCGACCCAGGTCGGCCACTACACCATCGATGAAAAGACCCGCCAGGTGGAGATCACCGAGCTGGGTCACCAGTACATCGAGGAGATGCTCACCGAGGCCGGGCTGCTGGCCGAGGGCGAGAGCCTCTACTCGGCGCACAACCTGGGCCTGCTGACCCACGTGTTCGCCGGTCTGCGCGCCCACACCCTGTTCCATCGCAACGTCGAGTACATCGTCCAGCAGGACCAGGTGCTGCTGATCGACGAGCACACCGGCCGGACCATGCCGGGTCGCCGCCTTTCCGAAGGTCTGCACCAGGCCATCGAGGCCAAGGAAGGACTGCCGATCCAGCCCGAGAGCCAGACCCTGGCCTCGACCACCTTCCAGAACTACTTCCGCCTCTACAACAAGCTCGGTGGCATGACCGGCACCGCCGACACCGAGGCCTTCGAATTCCGCCAGATCTACAACCTCGACGTGCTGGTCATCCCGACCCACCGCGAGATCGCCCGTAAGGACTTCAACGACCTGGTCTACCTGACCCAGGCCGAGAAGTACCAGGCCATCATCGAGGACGTGAAGCAGTGCCAGGCCGAAGGCCGCCCGGTGCTGGTGGGTACCGCCTCCATCGAGAGCTCCGAGTACGTCGACCAGCTGCTGACCCAGGCCGGCATCGAGCACAAGGTGCTCAACGCCAAGTACCACGAACGCGAAGCCGAGATCATCGCCCAGGCCGGGCGTCCGGGCGCCGTGACCATCGCCACCAACATGGCCGGTCGCGGTACCGACATCCTGCTCGGCGGCAACTGGGAAGTGGAAGTCGCGGCCCTGGAGAATCCTTCCGAGGAACAGATCGCCGCGATCAAGGCCGCCTGGCAGGCGCGCCACAAGCAGGTCATTGACGCCGGCGGCCTGCACGTGATCGCCTCCGAACGCCACGAATCCCGCCGGATCGACAACCAGCTGCGCGGCCGTGCCGGGCGCCAGGGCGACCCGGGTTCCAGCCGCTTCTACCTGTCGCTGGAAGACAGCCTGATGCGCATCTTCGCCTCCGACCGGGTGAAGAACTTCATGAAGGCCCTGGGCATGCAGGGCGGCGAGGCCATCGAGCACCGCATGGTCACCAACGCCATCGAAAAGGCGCAGCGCAAGGTCGAAGGCCGCAACTTCGACATCCGCAAGCAGCTGCTGGAATACGATGACGTGGCCAACGAGCAGCGCAAGGTGATCTATCACATGCGCGATACCCTGCTGGCCAACGAAGACGTCGGCGACACCATCAAGGGCTTCCGCGAGGAAACCCTGACCCAGGTGATCAACGAGCACATCCCGCCGCAATCGCTGCCCGAGCAGTGGGACATCCCCGGCCTGGAAGCCGAGCTGTACAGCGTCTTCGGCCTGCAACTGCCCATCGGCCAGTGGCTGGACGAAGACGACAAGCTGTACGAGGACACCCTGCGGGTGAAGATCCTCGAGCAGCTCGAAGCCGCCTACATGGAAAAGGAGGACCTCGCCGGTCGCGAGGCCCTGCGCAACTTCGAGAAGCAGATGCTGCTGCGGGTGGTCGACGACCTCTGGAAGGACCACCTCACCACCATGGACCACCTGCGGCACGGTATCCATCTGCGCGGTTATGCCCAGAAGAACCCCAAGCAGGAATACAAGCGCGAGTCCTTCACCCTGTTCCAGGAGCTGCTGGACAGCATCAAGCGCGACACCATCCGCGTCCTGTCCCACGTCCAGGTGCGTCGCGAAGATCCGGCCGAGGAAGAGGAGCGCATGCGCCGCGAGGCCGAGGCCATGGCCGAGCGCATGCAGTTCCAGCACGCCGAGGCGCCTTCGCTGGTCGATCCCGAGGTGCTCGAGGACGAGCAGGGCGAAGACACCGTGGTGCCCTTGCAGCCCCAGCGCAATGACCAGAAGATCGGTCGCAACGAGCCGTGCCCCTGTGGTTCCGGCAAGAAGTACAAGCAGTGCCACGGCAAGCTCGATTGAGGGCCTGCCCAGGCAGTCGAGGCGACGGCAACCTGTCGGCATAGCAGCCGACAGGTTGTAAACTCCACTCGCTAGGCTGTTTGCGCCCCTTGCCCCGGCTGGGCGAGGCGGGCGCTGGAAGGCTGCTTTCCACGCCGCGACCGGTTTTCCGCTCGCGGCGTTTCCTTTTCTTTCACTGGAGTTTTCCCATGGCTGTCGGTCTCGGTCCGCTCTCCACGCTGCACCCGGTTCCCGGTTTCGAACTCGGTATCGCCTCTGCCGGCATCAAGCGCCCCGGGCGCAAGGATGTGGTGGTGATGCGCTGTGCCGAAGGCTCCAGCGTGGCCGGGGTCTTTACCCTGAACGCCTTCTGCGCGGCCCCGGTGATCATTGCTCGTCAGCGCTTCGCCGGCCCCGTGCGTTACCTGTTGACCAACACCGGCAATGCCAACGCCGGCACCGGACAGCCCGGCCTGGCCGCGGCCGAGCGCACCACCAAGACCCTGGCGACCCTGGCCAGCGTCGGCGAGGAGGCGGTACTGCCGTTCTCCACCGGCGTGATCGGCGAACCGCTGCCGGTGGAAAAGATCGAAGCCGCGCTGCCGGCCGCCCTGGCCGACCTGGCCGAGGACAACTGGGCCGCCGCCGCCACCGGCATCATGACCACCGATACCCTGCCCAAGGGCGCCAGCCGCCAGTTCCAGGTGGACGGCACCACCGTCACCGTGACCGGCATCAGCAAGGGCGCCGGCATGATCAAGCCGAACATGGCGACCATGCTCGGCTACGTGGCCACCGACGCCAAGGTCGCGCGCGGTCTCTTGCAGGATCTGCTGGCCGACGCCGCCAATCGCTCCTTCAACCGCATCACCATCGACGGCGACACCTCCACCAACGACTGCTGCATGCTGGTGGCCACCGGTCAGGCGGCCATGGCGGAGATCACCCAGCCCAACGGCGCGGCCTTCGAGCAGCTGCGCGAGGCGGTGTTCGCGGTATTCGCCGAACTGGCCCAGGCCATCGTGCGTGACGGCGAGGGTGCCACCAAGTTCGTCACCGTGCAGGTCAATGGTGGTGGCAATGCCCAGGAATGCCTGGACGTCGGCTACGCCGTGGCCCATTCGCCGCTGATCAAGACCGCGCTGTTCGCCTCCGATCCCAACTGGGGGCGCATCCTCGCCGCCGTCGGCCGGGCCGGCGTGCCCCAGCTGGACGTCAGCCTGATCGACGTCTTCCTGGGTGGCGTGCAGATCTGCCAGCAGGGCGGTCGCGCGGCCACCTATACGGAAGAGCAGGGCGCGCGGGTCATGGCCCAGGCCGAGATCGAGATCCGCATCGAGCTGGGTCGCGGCAGCCACAGCGAGACCATCTGGACCACCGACCTCTCCCACGACTATGTGAAGATCAACGCCGAGTACCGTACCTGACGGCTACCCGACGCCTTGGCGTCCGCTCCGGCGGGCGCCTGCGGCGGTCCTCGCGGGCCGCATCGTTTCGAGGAATCCCCGCATGTCCCAGCTGCAACTCGTGATCGGCAACAAGAATTTCTCCTCCTGGTCGTTGCGGGCCTGGCTGGCCATGGAGCTCAGCGGCGCCGCCTTTGAAGAGGTGTCGATCCCGCTCTATGCGCCCAACAGCCGCGCCTTGCTCAAGGCCCAGTCGCCCACCGGCAAGGTGCCGGTGCTCAAGCTGGCCGAGGGCACCATCTGGGATTCCCTGGCCATCGTCGAATACCTCGCCGAGGCCTATCCCGACGCCGGGCTGTGGCCCGCCGAGACCCTGGCCCGCGCCCATGCCCGGGCGCTGTGCGCCGAGATGCACAGCGGCTTCCTGGCCCTGCGCCGCGAACTGCCCATGGATCTGCGTCGCCGGCAGCGGTTGAAGTCGACCACCGCCGAGGCGGTGGAAGACATCCAGCGCATCCAGCGCCTGTGGCGCGAATGCCGCGAACGCTACGGCCAGCAGGGTCCCTATCTGTTCGGTACGCCGACCATCGCCGATGCCTTCTATGCCCCGGTCGCCAGTCGCTTCCGCAGCTACGGGGTGGAACTGTCGGCCGAGGCGGCCGCCTATGTCGAAACCATCTACGCCTGGCCGGCCTTCCAGCGCTGGCTGGCGGAGGCCGAAACCGAGGAGCAGAGCGCATGACTCGTCTGCATGTCGTCGCCGCGGTGATCCGCGACCCCCAGGGCCGGATCCTCATCGCCCAGCGCCCGGCGCACAAGCACCAGGGTGGTCTCTGGGAATTCCCCGGAGGCAAGGTCGAGGCCGGTGAGGCTCCGGCCGCGGCCCTCGCCCGCGAACTGGCCGAGGAACTGGGCATCCAGGTGACAAGGGCGCGGCCGCTGCTGCAGGTGCGCCACGACTATCCCGACCAGGCGGTCCTGCTGGATGTCTGGCAGGTGGACGCCTTCACCGGTGACGCCCATGGCGCCGAAGGCCAGCCCTTGGCCTGGGTCGTGCCTCGCGAACTGGCCGACTACGACTTCCCGGCGGCCAACCGGCCCATCGTCCAGGCGGCGCGGCTGCCCGAGCGCTACCTCATCACCCCCGGCGAGCTGACCACCGCGGAATTGCTCAATGGCCTGCACCGGGCGCTGGACAGCGGCATCCGCCTGGTCCAGCTGCGCACGCCGGACAACTTCGATCCCCAGTACCGCGATCTGGCCGGCGATGTCCAGGGCCTCTGTACCGGCCGCGCCCAGTTGATGCTCAAGGGCCCGCTGGAGTGGCTGGGCGATTTCCCCGCGGCTGGCTGGCACCTGACCGCCGAGCAGTTGCGCCGCTATGCGCCCAATGGCCGGCCTTTTCCGGCGCAGCGGCTGCTGGCGGCTTCCTGCCATGACGCCGAGGAACTGGCCTTGGCCCAGCAGATGGGGGTGGACTTCGTCACCCTGTCGCCAGTGATGCCCACCGCGAGCCATCCCGGTGCCCCGACCCTGGGCTGGGTCAAGGCCCAGCAGCTGCTGGCCGACTGCAACCTGCCGGCCTATCTGCTGGGCGGGCTGGGCGAGGACGACCTCAACAGCGCCTGGCAGGCCGGCGCCCAGGGCGTGGCGGCGATCCGGGCGTTCTGGCCTGGGGGCGTTTGAGACAAATGGTGTAATCCAATCGCGGCCATGCCGGTGCGCCGTAGCGACCGCTCCTACAGGGGCACCGAACACCTGTAGGAGCGGCCGCATCGGAGGACCGCCATGGCCGCGATATCGGCACAAAAAAAGCCCGCCAACCGGCGGGCTTTTTTATCCACGGAAAAACCTACAGCCGCGGATAGTCGATGTAGCCGACCGGGCCCTTGCTGTAGAAGGTGTCCGGGTGCGGCTCGTTCAGCGCGGCGTCCTGTTCCAGGCGTTGCGGCAGGTCCGGGTTGGCGATGAAAGGCACGCCAAAAGCCACGGCATCGGCCTTGCCTTCTGCCAGCCAGGCATTGGCCTTGGCCTTGTCGAATTTCTCGTTGGCGATGTAGACGCCACCGAAGGCCGCCTTGAGGTCCGGGCCGAGGCTGTCGCTGCCGGCCGCTTCGCGGATGCAGATGAAAGCGACCTGGCGCTGGCCGAGCTCGCGGGCGACATGGCCAAAGGTGGCGGCAGGGTCGTTGTCGCCCATGGTGTGCATGTCGCCACGGGTGGACAGGTGCACGCCGACGCGATCGGCGCCCCAGACGTCGATGCAGGCATCGGTCACTTCCAGCAGCAGCCGAGCGCGATTCTCGATGGAGCCGCCGTAGTTGTCGGTGCGCTGGTTGGTGTCGCTCTGCAGGAACTGGTCGAGCAGATAGCCATTGGCCCCGTGGACCTCGACGCCATCGAAGCCGGCGCGCTTGGCGTTCTCGGCGCCATGCCGGTAGGCAGCGACGATGCCGGGGATCTCGGCGGTTTCCAGTGCCCGCGGGGTGACATAGTCACGCTTGGGGCGCAGCAGGCTAACGTGGCCCTGGGCGGCGATGGCGCTCGGCGCCACCGGCAGTTCGCCGTCGAGATAGCTGGGGTCGGAGATGCGGCCCACGTGCCAGAGTTGCAGCACGATGCGGCCACCAGCCTTGTGCACGGCGGTGGTGACGCGCTGCCAGCCGGCCACCTGCTCGTCGGACCAGATGCCGGGGGTGTCGGGATAGCCCACGCCCATGGGGTCCACCGAGGTGGCCTCGGTGATGATCAGGCCGGCGGATGCGCGTTGCACGTAGTACTCGACCATCAGGTCGCCCGGGACCCGGCCCGGTTCGGCGCGGCAGCGGGTGAGGGGCGCCATGATGACGCGGTTGGGCAGTTCCAGGGCGCCGATCTTGATCGGGTCGAACAGCTGAGTCATGGCTAGCTCTCTTGATTAGCTGGCGGTCGCCAGGCCGCTCTTGCGGGCCTGGCTGGCGGTCAGCAGGGTGGCGATAAGGGCCAGCAGGGCGAGCCCGCTGGCGGCGAGGGGTACCGCGGTAAGACCCAGGCCGTGGTCGATCACCAGGCCACCGACCCAGGCGCCGAGGGCATTGCCCACGTTGAAGGCGCCTATGTTGAGGGTCGAGACCAGATTCGGCGCGTCCTTGCCGAAGGTGACCACGTTGATCTGCAGGGCCGGCACGGCGGCGAAGGCGGCCGCGGCCCAGAGGAAGAGGGTGATCTCGGCGGGCAGGAAGGCATGGCCGGTCCAGCGCAGGGCGGCGGAGGTCAGGGCCAGGGCGACAAAGATGCCCACCAGGCTGGTGGCCAGGCGCCAGTCGGCCAGTCGACCGCCGATGAAGTTGCCCAGGGTCAGGCCCAGACCGATCAGCAGCAGGGTACCGGTGACGCCACGCGGCGAGACGCCGGTTACCTCCTGCAGCAGCGGCGCCACATAGGTGAAGAGGGCGAACATGGAGGCGGCGAAGAACACCGTTATCGACAGCGCCAGCCAGAAGCCCAAGCCGCGCAAGGCGAGCAATTCCCGGCGCAGGTCGGCGCGTGGCTGGTTGCGGTCGGCCGGCAGCACCCGCCAGAGACCGATCAGGGCGACCACGCCGATCGCCACCACCGCCCAGAAGGTCGAGCGCCAGCCGGCGGCCTGGCCGAGGGCGGTACCCAGGGGCACGCCCAGCACATTGGCCAGGGTCAGACCGGTGAACATCAGGGCCACCGCCGAGGCGCGGCGATTCTCCGGGACCAGGCTCGCCGCCACGACCGCGCCGATGCCGAAGAAGGCGCCATGGCAGAGAGCGGTGACCACCCGCGCCAGCATCAGCATGTTGTAGCCGCTGGCAATGGCGCAGAGCAGGTTGCCGACGATGAAGATGCCCATCAGGGCGAGCAGGGCGCGCTTGCGCGGCCAGTGGGCGGTGGCCAGTGCCATGAAGGGCGCGCCGACGGCCACGCCCAGGGCATAGCCAGTGACCAG
Organism: Pseudomonas sp. RIT411; assembly: GCF_003057735.2. Taxonomy (NCBI): domain Bacteria; kingdom Pseudomonadati; phylum Pseudomonadota; class Gammaproteobacteria; order Pseudomonadales; family Pseudomonadaceae; genus Pseudomonas; species Pseudomonas sp. RIT411. The sequence continues at coordinate 13,627 of NZ_QBIZ02000029.1, read as the reverse complement.
CCAGCCGGCGCTGGGAATGGATACGCCGAGATCGGCGGCGACGTTGGGCAGCAGCCCCATGATGACGAATTCGGTGGTGCCGATGGCGAAAGCGCTCAGCGCCAGCACGATGAGAGAAGCGGGCATCAGGATTCCTTGCAGACTAGAGTTCGCGGGCGAGACGTTGCAGAAAGGCCTGGATGGCGGCCTCGTCGCGTTGGTAGAACACCCATTGGCCGATGCGCCGCGTGGTGACCAGGCCAGCCCGGGTCAACACCGCCAGGTGCGCCGAGACCGTGGACTGCGAGAGTCCGGCACGGGCTTCGATCTGTCCGGCACAGACGCCCGTACCCAGGTCGTGTTCCTGGTGCGGGAAATACTGCCGGGGATCGCGCAGCCAGCCGAGGATCTGGCGGCGCAGGGGATTGGCCAGGGCTTTGAGGATCTCGTCCATCACGGTCGCATCGTCATATTGGGTTGTAACGAACCTTAGATCGCGAAAAATCGATATGCAAGCTATCCATCTTCGATTCTGCCTATCGCGGACTTAGAGGCTCACTATCGCGATAAGTGTCTGCGAGCGCCGCTTCGTTCAGTTGCGATTCAGATCACGCGGCTAGAATTGCCGGGTGCGGCCCCATTCGCCGCAATGGATTTCCAAGGAGCAAAGACATGGCGCTGCCCACCCGTATCCTTCTCGCCAGCCTGGCCCTGGCCACCCTGGCCGGATGCGCATCCCCCAATCCCTACGAAAACCAGGGTCAGGCCAGCGGTGGTACCTCCAAGACCGCCAAGTACGGCGGCCTGGGTGCCCTGGCCGGTGCCGTCGCCGGTGCCGCCATCGATCACAACCACCGCGGCAAGGGTGCGCTGATCGGCGCCGCCGCCGTGGGTGCGGCCGCCGCTGGTTACGGCTATTACGCCGATCGCCAGGAAGCCGAGTTGCGCCGGCAGATGGAAAACACCGGCGTCGAGGTGCAGCGCCAGGGCGACGACATCAAGCTGATCATGCCCGGCAACATCACCTTCGCCACCGATTCCGCCGATATCGCCAACAGCTTCTACAAGCCGCTGAACGACCTGGCCAATTCCTTCAAGCAATTCGATCAGAACAGCATCGAGATCGTCGGCTACACCGACAGCACCGGCAGCCGTGCCCACAACGTCGAGCTGTCCCAGCGCCGGGCGCAGAACGTTGCCGGCTACCTGACCGCCCAGGGCGTGCCCGCGGCGCGCCTGAGCACCCGGGGCGCCGGTCCCGATGCCCCCATCGCCAGCAACGCCACCGCCGATGGCCGCGCGCAGAATCGCCGCGTCGAAGTCAATCTGCGCCCCCTGCCCGGAGCCACCGGCACCCCCGCCCAGTAGCGACCGCTCGTCGCCGGCGACCGGCAGTTTCCGCGCCTTCGGGCAGCCTGGCGGAAACTGCTTTTTCATTTTGCGCTCTGATAGACGTCGCGAAGGGTCCCGCCTGCCAATCGGCAGGCGGCAGACCCCTGTCCGGCTGCTACCCTAGTAGGGTTGAGAGCGACGCGTCGCATAACGGTCACGACGGGAAGAGGTAGCCAGCCGCGCATGGCTGCTGCACGGCGGCAGAGGCCGCGGGGAGAAGAGGCTTGATGGAGTGCCCGTTGCCGCAGACAGAGCAAGGTCCGGTGTTGCTGGTTGTCGACGACCGCCTGGAGAACCTGCTCGCCATGCAGGCGGTACTGGAGGTCGGAAACTGGCGGGTGATCACGGCCGCTTCGGGTGAGCGTGCCCTGCAATACCTGCTGGACGAAACCGTGGATCTGGTGCTGCTCGACGTCCAGATGCCGATCATGGACGGCTTCGAGGTGGCGCGCATCATGCGCAGCAACCTGCGCACCCGCTTCACCCCGATCATCTTCGTCTCCGCCGAAGCCCACTCCTACGAATCTGTCCTGCGGGGCTATGCCACCGGCGCGGTCGACTATCTGCTCAAGCCGGTCGATCCCAATATCCTCAGGCACAAGGTGCGCTCGCTGCTCGATCACGAGCGCAATCGCCGCGAATTGCTGCAGGCCACCCAGCAGCTGGAACTGGCCAAGTCCTTCAGCGATTCGCTGCTCGACAATGCCGCCGAAGGCATCCTCACCGTCAATGAACAGGGCCGGGTGACCTTCGCCAACGCCGCCATCGCCCGCATGCTGAGATGCAGCGTCAGCGACCTGGTGCACGCCAATTTCCTCGACTTCCTCGAAGGCGGCAGCGGTCTCGACGACTGGCAGACCTCGCCCTTCATGGAGCACTACGACCGCCGCGAGACCTATCGCCTGCACGATGCCCGCCTGCGCACCAATCGTGGCGACAGCCTGCCGGTGGCGCTGTCCTGCGCGCCGCTGCCGCGCATGCAGCGGGCCATGGTCATCATCGCCCTGGACATGTCGCGCATGCGCGAGCTGCAGGACCAGCTGGAATCCCAGGCCGTCACCGATGCCCTGACCGGTCTGCTCAATCGCCGCGGCTTCAACCAGACGCTGGAAGCGGCGCTGGCGCGCAGCGGCCGCAACGGCAAGCGCATGGCGGTGCTCTACATCGATCTCGACGGCTTCAAGCGCATCAACGATTCCCTCGGTCACGAAGCCGGGGATCGGGTGCTGTGCATCGTCGCCGAGCAGCTCAAGAGCTGCATGCGGCCCTACGACATCCTGGCGCGCATGGGCGGTGACGAATTCACCGCGCTGCTCGATTCCCTGGAGCATCCGGAGGACGCTGCCCGCGTGGCCGAGAAGCTGCTGGAGCTGCTGGCCACGGTGCATCGCATCGACGGCATGGAAGTCAGCCTGGGCGCCAGCATCGGCATCGCCAGCTATCCCGACTGCGGCCATACCGTGGACGGCCTGCTGAGATCCGCCGACATCGCCATGTACGAGGCCAAGCGCGGCGGGCGCCAGCAATACCGCTTCTTCTCGCCGGACATGAACGGCCGCGCCCGTTCCCGGTTGATGCTCGAAGAAAGCGTGCGCAACGCCATCGACAACAAGGACTTCGTGCTCGCCTACCAGCCGCAGGTCTATCTGCGCGACGGCCGCCTGCGCGGCTTCGAGGCGCTGCTGCGCTGGGAGCACACGGTGGCCGGCAAGGTCTCGCCGAGCGTCTTCATCCCGCTGCTGGAAGAGACCCGGCTGATCAACCGCATCGGCGACTGGATCTTCCGCGAAGGCGCGACCAAGCTGCAGTCCCTGCAGGAAATCTATGGCGACGAATTGCTGCTGAGCATCAACCTCAGTCCGGTGCAGTTCGGCATGCCGCAACTGGCGGAAAGCCTGCGCCAGATCATCGAGACCCATGGGCTGCGACCTGAGCAGCTGGAAATCGAGGTGACCGAGTCGGCGCTCATGCACGACATCGATTACACCCGTGCCCAGCTGTCGCAACTGCGTGCCCTCGGCGTGCGCATCGCGGTGGACGACTTCGGCACCGGCTATTCCTCGCTGGCCTATCTGCGCCACTTCGAACTCGACACCCTCAAGATCGATCAGCTGTTCATCGCCAACATGCTGGATTCCTCCCGCGACGCCGCCATCGTCAGCACCATCCTCGAACTGGGTCGCAACCTGGATCTGGAAGTCATCGCCGAAGGGGTGGAGACCCTGGAACAGCGCGACTGGCTGATCGAGCACGGCTGCGAGATCATGCAGGGCTTCCTGGTCTCCCGGCCGCTGAGCGCCGAGGTGACCGGTCGCTTTCCCCAGCAGGTGGACTGGACCGCCCGACGCCCCGAGCCCACGCTCTAGGCGCGCTGACGGCCTGTTCCAGGGGCAGGCCCCTCCGTCCATCGGCGCAGGCCGTCGAGCAGGCGCCGCGCCAGAGCCGGCGGTGCTCCCCTGGCCAGCCAAACCACGCCTGCCACTGAACGAACCCCCGTCCGCGCCTTCTTATGCAATGGCCACAGGCACGGAGTAGGAAGCATGCGGGGCGCCGTCTTTCCATGGCGGGAAAACAACAGGTTCGAATTGCTGGTGGACGGCGGTCGGTTCTTTCCGGCCATGCTCGAATCCATCGCGGGCGCCAGCCGCCGGATCGATGTCGAACTCTATCTGGTGGAAGCCGGCAGTTGCTCCGAGCAGTTGCTCGTGGCCCTGACCGAAGCGGCCCGACGCGGCGTCGCGGTGCGTTGCCTGTTCGATGGCTTCGGCACCCTGCGCATGGACGCCGGCTTGCGCCGCCAGCTGGAAGAGGCGGGCGCCGAGCTGCGCATCTTCAACCCCGTGCGCTTCGGTCACGGCTTGCACAACCTGCACCGCGACCATCGCAAGATCTTCATCATCGACGGCGAGGAGGCCTTCGTCGGTGGCAGCGGCGCGACCGATGACTTCTGGGATCCGGCCAAGAGCGACTGCAACTGGCACGAGGTGATGGTACGCATCCAGGGACCCCTGGTGGAGGACTGGCTGGCGCTGTTCGAACGGCAATGGGAAGCGGTGGGTCGCCGCCGCGCCTGGAAGCCACGCCCGCGGCGGGGTCGCGAGCGACCGCCACCGCCGCCTGCCGCCCAGGAAGGGCAGGGCCGGGTCGCCTATGCCGATGCCCGTCAGCACCGCGACATCCTGCAGGCGCTGATTCGCGCCCTGGTGGGCGGCCGCGAACGCATCTGGTTCGCTACCCCCTATTTCCTCCCGACCTGGCGCGTGCGCTGGGCCTTGCGACGGGCCGCGCGGCGTGGCGCCGACGTGCGGCTGCTGCTTACCGGTCGGCACACCGACAATCCACCGGTGCGTTTCGCCGGGCAGCGCTACTACCGCAGCCTGTTGCGCGCCGGTGTGCGCATCTACGAATACCAGCCGCGATTCATCCACGCCAAGATGGTCCTGGTGGACAACTGGGTCAGCGTCGGCTCCTGCAATTTCGATCACTGGAATCTGAGGTTCAACCTGGAGGCCAATGTCGAGGCGGTGGATCGCGGCCTGAGTCAGGCGGTGGCGGCCAGCTTCGTCAAGGATTTCGCCCAGAGTCGCGAGATCACCCTGGAATTCTGGCGCAGTCGGCCCTGGTGGCGGCGCGCACGCGAGTGGCTCTGGGGTTCGCTGGATCGCCTGGTGATCGGTGTACTGGGGCGCGGTTAGCAGCCCCGGGTGTCAGGTGCGGGTAACATAACCGATCCGGCGCTGTAGGCCGGACCCATCGTCCCGCGGACGAGGCCAGACGAGTAACGCCTTAGTGCAGACTTTAGATAAACACCGCTTCATCGGTCTGGAGTGGCTCAGGTTCCTGATGGGTTTCTATGTGGTCGTCTACCACACCATCCATTTCTATCCCGAGCGCAAGACCATCCCCCTGCTGGACGAGATCACCAGCATGGGCTTCTTCGCCACCAGTACCTTCTTCGTGCTCTCCGGCTTTCTGCTCGCCCACGTCTATTGCGGCCGCGGCAGCCTGCGCGAGCCGGCGCGCAGTTTCTGGGTCAAGCGTTTCGCCAACCTCTATCCGATCCACATCTTCGCCCTGCTGCTGGCGATGGCGGTGGTGACCTGGATCGGCAGTCTGGGCATTCCGCCGGGCGCCGCCACGGCGAGCATCCGCTTCGTGGTGTTCGACACCAACGAGCCCCTGGCCCGGACCAACCCCGAGCTGTTCCAGCACTTCATGACCAACGCGGAGCTGGCCTTCAATGCCGTGCTGCAGCTGTTCATGCTGCAGGCCTGGAATCCCTACTACCTGACCTTCAACGCACCGCTCTGGTCGATCTCGGCGCTGTTCTTCTTCTACCTGACCTTTCCCAAGCTGGCCCCGCGGCTGATGACCAGCGAGCGCCCCTGGCAGCTGTTGCTGCTGGTCTGGGTGCTCTATCTGATTCCGCCGCTGCTGGTGATCCTGCACCAGAACTACGGCATGCCCTTTACCGGCCTGCTGCAGCGCGTGCCGCTGTTCCGGCTGCCGGAGTTTCTCGCCGGCATCCTGCTGTACGCCATCTTCCGCCGCCAGCACGCGCGGGGCTGGATACCCTCGGAGCGGCAGCGGCTGCTGCTGGCGAGCTACCTGATCCTGAGTTTCGCCCTGGGCACGGCGCTGTTCACCCATGGACCCAAGTTCTGGTACTTCCTGTTCCACAACGGGCTGTTCCTGCCGTCGCAGCTGATCCTGGTCTATCTGGCCGCGCTGGCGCAGGAGCCGGCCAGCGAACGCATCCGCCACTGGTCGCCACGACTCGGCGGTGCGTCGCTGTCGATGTTCGCCCTGCACGTGCCCCTGTCGGGGATCTACATGACCCTGGAGCAGCTGATCGGCGGCAATCTAAAGGCCTGCCTCAGTGGCGATCGCGAGGTCTGCATCGCCGCCGCCGGGGCCTATACCAACTCCATCGAGTGGTACTGGCTGTTCCTGCTGGCGGTGGTGGTGCTCTGCGTGCTGTTCCAGGAGCGGCTGGTGGTGCCGACCCGCAAGCGCATCCTCGCGGTGCTGCTGCCGCGCCTGGCGCCGCCGCAGCAGCCGCCCCGGTCTAGCGGCGGAAGCCTGCGGCCATGACGAAGAAACGGGCGTTCAGGGCCGCCAGCGGCTCGCGTAGCTGCTCCAGCTGATCGGCCGCACCGAATACCTCGAAGCGTTCCAGGGTGGCGATGGCCTGGGCCTGCTCCAGCAGGTCGCCGACGTTGTCCAGGTGCGCCAGCAGCGCCTGGGCATCGCGATAGCCTTCGCGGCAACGCGCCGTGGTGCCGTCATAACAGAAGCCGTAGTAGAGGCAGCCGGGTTCGTTGCGGGTGCGCTCCAGCATGGCCTCGCCCAGGCGCTTGAAGGCTTCGAGCTGATCGGGCTGGACGGCGAAGACGGGGGCCAGGCTGCAGACGGAATCGCTGGGAAGAGTGGGCATGGGGGCTCCGGGGTCGGGGATGGTCTCCATGCGACCTCGGCCGGTCGGCAGTGCTCCCACCGGCTGACGGACGTGCGCCCAAAGAAAAAGCCCAGCACTGAGGCTGGGCTTTTCTGTCGCGACGGGCGCTTAGATCTCGACGGCCAGGCTGTCGGCGATCTTCTTCTGCCACACCTGCGGACCGGTGATGTGCACCGACTCGCCACGGGTGTCCACGGCCACGGTCACCGGCATGTCCTTCACCTCGAACTCATAGATGGCTTCCATCCCCAGTTCCGGGAAGGCCAGGACCTGAGCGCCCTTGATGGCCTGGGCCACCAGGTAGGCGGCGCCGCCGACGGCCATCAGGTAGACGGCCTTGTGGTCCTTGATCGCCTCGATGGCGATGGGGCCGCGCTCGGACTTGCCGATCATGCCCAGCAGACCGGTCTGGTCGAGGATCTGGCGGGTGAACTTGTCCATGCGGGTCGCCGTGGTGGGACCGGCCGGGCCGACCACCTCGTCGCCCACCGGATCGACCGGGCCGACGTAGTAGATGAAGCGGCCCTTGAGGTCCACCGGCAGCGGCTCGCCCTTGTTGAGCATGTCGACCATGCGCTTGTGGGCGGCATCGCGACCGGTCAGCATCTTGCCGTTGAGCAGCACGGTCTCGCCCGGCTGCCAGCTCTGCACCTCTTCCGGGGTCAGGGTGTCCAGATTGACCCGACGGGCACTCGGACCGGCTTCCCAGACGATTTCCGGATAGGCGTCCAGCGGCGGGGCTTCCAGGCTGGCGGGGCCGGAGCCGTCGAGTACGAAGTGGGCGTGACGGGTGGCGGCGCAGTTGGGGATCATGCACACCGGCAGGGAGGCGGCGTGGGTCGGGTAGTCCTTGATCTTGACGTCCAGTACCGTGGTCAGGCCGCCCAGGCCCTGGGCACCGATGCCCAGTTGGTTGACCTTGTCGAAGATCTCCAGGCGCAGCTCTTCCAGGCGATTCTGCGGACCGCGGGCCTTCAGCTCATGGATGTCGATCTCGTCCATCAGCGATTCCTTGGCCAGCACCGCGGCCTTCTCGGCGGTCCCGCCGATGCCGATGCCCAGCATGCCCGGCGGGCACCAGCCGGCGCCCATGGTCGGCACGGTCTTGAGCACCCAGTCGACGATGGAGTCGGACGGGTTGAGCATGGCCATCTTCGACTTGTTCTCGGAGCCGCCGCCCTTGGCCGCGACGTCGATCTCCACGGTGTTGCCGGGGACGATCTGGTAGTGGATCACCGCCGGGGTGTTGTCCTTGGTGTTCTTGCGGGCACCGGCCGGGTCGGCCAGGATCGAGGCGCGCAGGACGTTTTCCGGCAGGTTGTAGGCGCGGCGCACGCCTTCGTTGATCATCTCGTCCAGGCTCAGGGTGGCGCCGTCCCAGCGCACGTCCATGCCGACCTTGGCGAAGACGGTGACGATGCCGGTGTCCTGGCAGATCGGCCGGTGGCCGGTGGCGCACATCCGCGAGTTGATCAGGATCTGGGCGATGGAATCGCGCGCGGCGGCGGATTCTTCGCGCAGATAGGCCTCGTGCATGGCCTGGATGAAATCGACGGGGTGGTAATAGGAGATGAACTGCAGGGCGTCGGCAACGCTCTGGATCAGGTCATCCTGCTTGATCACGGTCATGTACGCGCTCCTCTTGGCGGTTTCTTGCGTCTCGGCCACAGCGGTGGCGAGACGGGCGCGCAATTCGGGTCGCACGGACCGGGCCGCGAAGGAGCCCGATCGGAGGGGTGGCCTGACACACTGAGAGAGGCCCACCCGGCCAGGGCGGCCGACCCGAGAGCGGCGCGGCAGTATAGCCTTTAAGCGCCCGGACGGCACGCCACCTGGGTCGACGGTGGGCGATCAGCGCCTAGCGGCGGTCCAGCGCCGCCGGATTGACCAGGTCGGTCGGGCGCTCACCGGTGAGGGCCGCGATCAGGTTGTTCACCGCGCGTTCGGCCATGGCGTAGCGGGTCTCGTGGGTGGCCGAGCCGATGTGCGGCAGGGTGACCACGTTGGGCAGTTCGAACAGCGGCGAGGCTTCCAGCGGCTCGCGAGTATAGACGTCCAGGCCGGCGCCGCGGATCTGGCCCTGGCGCAGCGCCTCGATCAGCGCCGGCTCGTCGATGACCGGGCCGCGCGCCAGGTTGATCAGGATGGCGCTGGACTTCATCAGCCCCAGTTCACGGGCGCCGATGAGGCCTTCGGTGGCGGCCGACAGGGGCACCACCAGGCAGATGAAGTCGGCTTCCTTAAGCAAGTCGTCCAGCGCGCGGCGCTGGGCACCCATCTGCTCTTCCAGTTCGGGCTTGGCGCTGTTGGCGGTATAGAGGATCGGCATGTCGAAGCCGAAGTGGCCACGCTTGGCGATGGCCGCGCCGATGCGACCGGCGCCGACGATGCCCAGCGTACGGCCATGGATGTCGGTGCCGAAGTGTTCTTCGCCGATACCCTTGCGCCAGTGTCCGGCCTTGACGAAGGCGTCCAGCTCCGGCACCCGCCGGGCGGCGCTCACCAGCAGGGTGAAGCCGAGGTCGGCGGTGGTATCGGTGAGCACGTCCGGGGTATTGGTGAGCAGGATGCCGCGCTCGGTCAGGTAGTCCACGTCATAGCTGTCGTAGCCGACCGAGACGCTGGCGATGGCTTCCAGGGTCGTGGCCATTTCCAGCTCCTTCTCGCCCAGCTTGCGACTGGCGCCGATCAGGCCCTGGGCCTTGGCTGCGGAAGCGGCGAACAGGTCGATGTTGGCACTGGCGGGAATCACCTCGACGGAGAAATGTTCGCGCAAACGTTCCACCAGCGTTTCGGGCAGGCGGTTGAAGACCACTACGTGCTTCTTGCTCATCGATACCTCGGCGTGCGGAAAGGATTAGGCCAGACCAGCCGCGGCGAAGCGCGGCCGCTCGGGATGTTGCCTGAGCAGCGGCTCGAGTCCCTCGCGGGTCGGCTCCTGGTTGAAGTCCAGACCAAGGGTCTCGCGGTGGATGCCGGTGGCCGCCAGCCAGAGGCAGTCGATGCCCGCCGCCACCGCGCCGGGTACATCGGTCACCAGCGAGTCGCCCACGAACAGCAGACGCTTGGCGCCACGCTCGGCCAGGGCGCCTGCCGCGCAATGGAAGGCATAGGGATCGGGCTTGCCATACCAGGTGACCGCGCCACCTAAAGCAGCGAAGCGATCGGCCAGCTTGCCGGCTGCATAGAAGGGTAGACCCCCGGACACCACGTTGCGATCCGGATTGGCGCAGAGAAAAGGCTTGTCCAGCGCCGTGGCCAGGGGCGCGAAGCGCGCCTCCAGTTCGTCTTCCGGAAAGCTGCCGACGCCCAGGATGATGGCCGCCTGCTCGATGTCCTCGACGAAGCGCGCGCGGATTTCCGCGGGCCAGCCCACCTGGCCGGTGCCAGGGCCGGAGAGGTAGATGCCGCCTTCGCTGAAGGTCGGGTCCTGCTGAAAGGCATCGATGGCCAACTGACCCGAGGTGGTGATGCCGGCGAAGAGCTCGCCCGGCACGCCCAGCTTGCCCAGTTCTTCGACCATGCCGTCCGCATCGCGCGAGGCATTGCTGAGGAACCACACCGGCTTGCCTTCGGCGGCGCGGCGCTCCAGCCAGGCGCGAGCGCCGGGAAAGGTTTCGTAGCCGTCGATCAGCACGCCCCAGAGGTCGAGGATGAAGCCGTCGTAGGCGGCCAGGGCCTCGTCCAGTTGATCGAGGCGGAGCAGGGTGGGAGCGGTCATGCGGCGGATCCGATGGCGAAAGGGGAAACGACAAGCCTAACCGGTTTTGCCGAGCGGCTGCCGAAAACGCAGACACCGGCCGGAGCCGGTGTCTGTTCATTGCCGTACAGCGAGGCTTAGCGGGTCGACGCCTTGCCTGCCTTGGCGACTTCCAGGGCCTGGGTGTCGACGCGGCCATAGATGTCTTCGAAGCGGACGATGTCGTCCTCGCCCAGATAGCCACCGGACTGCACTTCGATCAGCTCCAGCGGTACCTTGCCGGGGTTGGCCAGGCGGTGCACGGAGGTCATCGGCAGGTAGGTGGACTGGTTTTCGGTCAGCAGGAAAACCTTGTCGTCACAGGTGACCTCGGCGGTACCCGAGACCACGATCCAGTGCTCGGCACGGTGGTGGTGCATCTGCAGCGACAGCTGGGCGCCCGGCTTGACGGTGATGCGCTTGACCTGGAAACGCTGGCCCATGTCGATGGAGTCGTAGGAACCCCAGGGACGGAAGACTTCCTGGTGGGCCTTGACCTCGTTGCGGTTCTGCTTCTCGAGGGTGTTGACCAGCTTCTTGACGTCCTGGACCTTGTCCTTGTGGGCGATCATGACGGCGTCCTTGGTTTCCACCACGACCACGTCGTCCAGACCGACCAGGGTCACCAGCTTGCCGTTGCCGTGCACCAGGCAGTTGCGGCTGTCATGCAGGACGACGTCGCCCTTGATGACGTTGCCGTTGTTGTCCTTGGCATGCACGTCCCACAGCGCGGACCAGGAACCGACGTCGTTCCAGCCGGCGCTCATGGGCACCACGCAGGCGCGGGTGGTCTTTTCCATCACGGCGTAGTCGATGGAGTTGTCCGGGCAGACGGCGAAGGTGGCGGCATCGATGCTGATGTTGATGCCGTCGATGCTGCTGCGCTCCAGCGCCAGTAGGCAGGTGTCATAGATGTCGGTGTCGTGCTTCTTCAGCTCTTCCAGGAAACGGCTGGCGCGGAACAGGAAGATGCCGCTGTTCCAGCAGTAGTCGCCGGAAGCCACGTATTCGGTGGCGGTGACGGCATCGGGCTTCTCGACGAAGCGCTCGACGCGGGAAACGCCCTGGGGCAGACCGTCGTTGGAGCCGGTCTTGATGTAGCCGTAGCCGGTTTCGGGCGCGGTGGCCGGGATACCGAACAGCACCATCTCGCCACGCTCGGCGGCGGCGGCGGCCTGTTGCAGGGCGGCCTTGAATTCGGCTTCGTCCTCGATCACGTGATCGGCGGGCAGCACCAGCATCAGGTCGTCCTTGCCGTCAGCGACCAGTTGCATGGCGGCGATGGCCACGGCCGGCGCGGTGTTGCGACCGAAGGGCTCCATGATCAGCGCCTGCGGCTTGCACTCGACGGCCTTGAGCTGCTCTTCCACCAGGTAACGGTGTTCGGCGTTGCAGACGATGATGGGGCAATCGATGCTGCCCTCGCAGCCCAGGCGATTGATGGTCTCCTGGAACATGGTCTGTTCGCTGGTCAGTGCCAGGAACTGCTTGGGGTAGAGCTTGCGCGAGAGGGGCCAGAGTCGCGAGCCGCTACCACCGGACAGGATGACGGGAATCATGGGCGTTACTCCTTCAGCGTCTGCTGATTTGTGGCCGCTGTCCCTGAGGTCGGGACGAAGCGTCCATGCTTCGAAAGATCAACCGGCCGACAGGTCGACCGGTACAAATTGAACGTGCGGACTGATTGCCTTTGGCCAGCATGACCCAGGGCAAGGACCAGACAAAGACAGAATCAAACGAAAGTGGTTCTCAGCGAATTTTCCTTTTTCCGGAAAGGCAGCGGTTTTGAGATGTCCGGCAACTTTTCGCGCCTGAAACGTCTCCGCTACGGGGCTGAAACCTTTTTATTGGAGGGAGATGACAGTCTTTCACGGACTCATCCTGCTCATTGTGACTGCTTAACCAGTTTGAAGGCAAAGCAGACATCCTTCGTTGCCATCCGTCGATTATCTGGCTATTCAAGAGGTTTATCTCGCAAGAATACCAGCTTGTCTGGGCCGGATCGCTCGCTCGAATAGCGATAACCCTGGTCGTCGAAGTCGCGCAGGTCGTCCACCGCAGTGACGCGCTGCTTGATCACGTGCCGCGCCATGAGGCCGCGGGCCTTCTTGGCGTAGAAGCTGATGATCTTGTAGTCGCCATTCTTGAGATCGCGAAACTCCACGTCCACGACCCGGGCCTGCAGGCGCGCGCGGCGCACCGCGCTGAAATACTCGTTCGAGGCCAGATTCAGCAGGACATCGTCACCCTGAGCCGCAAGATCCGCCTTGAGCCAGTCGCTGATGCGCTCGCCCCAGAAGGCGTAGAGGTCCTTGCCGCGTGCGTTGGCGAACTTGGTGCCCATCTCCAGGCGATAGGGTTGCATCAGGTCCAGCGGCCGCAACAGGCCATAGAGTCCGGAAAGCATGCGCAGGTGGCGCTGGGCGAAGTCGAAATCCTCTTCCTGGAAGTCTTCGGCGGCCAGGCCGGTGTAGACGTCGCCCTTGAAGGCCAGTAGCGCCTGCTTGGCATTCTCCGGTGTGAAGTCCGGGGTCCAGCTGCCGAAGCGGGCGACATTGAGGGTGGCGATCTTGTCGGACACCCCCATGAGCGCGGCGACCTCCGCCGGCGCGAGCTGCCGGAGTCCGTCGATCAGCTCACGGGAGTGCTCCAGGTATTGCGGCAGGGTATGGCGGGACGTGCTCGGCGGCGTGCTGTAGTCCAGCGTCTTGGCGGGTGAAATCACCATCAGCATCGGCTTGGCTCCTCTTGGCGAGGCGCCATTCTAGAAGCCTCCGCCGCTGGGCTCCAGTGGACCTTGCCGATGGGATCGATAGGTATTGACCACGCTCCCGGGGCGAGGTTGCCAGGCCAGGCAGCAGGAAATACCGGTCCGCGAAAAAAACCGCTTACCGCCAAAAAAAGCCTTTGTGCCTCAGACCTTTTGCGTTATTACCGAAGTGTCCGTCGCATCTCTCGGGTCCCGTGCCCTCATGTTGGCCGGTCCGTGAACCCGTTGCTGGAGCGACGGCACCTTTCGCAGCGGAGCGTCGTCTGGCGCTCCGTCGACAGGCTTGCGA
>NZ_QBIZ02000028.1:0-48331 GCF_003057735.2 Pseudomonas sp. RIT411 | reverse complement strand
AGCCGGGCTGATTCGCGGCGTTCGATCCCGTCACGCCGGACAGCCCCCTCCCCCGCAAGCGGGAGAGGGGGTAATCCGGTGTGAGGGATAAGCCTCCTACGAAAGGGCAAACCCCGCGTAGGGTGGATGACGGCGCAGCCTCATCCACCGAAACACCCGAGGGGTCAGTGCGACTTGAGCCCCGCCGCCGTCAGTACCAGGCGCAGCACCCAGGCCACCACGCCCAGTGCCACCAGGCTGCAGGCCCAGATGCCGGCCATCCAGGCCAGCCGCTGCCAGAGCGGCTTGTTGTCCGCGGGATTGGGTTCGCGCGAGCGGCCGACCATCAGTGGTAGCCCTCCCCCGCGCGTACCTTGCCGCGGAACACGTAGTAGCCCCAGAAGGTGTACATCAGGGTGATGGGGATGATGAACAGGGTGCCGATGAGCAGGAACAGCTGGCTCTGCGGCGGCGACGAGGCCTCCCAGATGGAAACCGCCGGCGGGATGATGTTCGGCCAGAGGCTGATGCCTAGACCGCTGTAGCCGAGGAAGATCAGCGCCAGGGTCAGCAGGAAGGGCGCATGGTGCGAATCCTCGCGCAGGATGGCGCGCAGCAGGGCCAGGGTCACCACGCCGACCAGGATCGGCACCGGCAGGAACCAGACCAGGTTGGGCATGCTGAACCAGCGGGCGGAAATGGCCGCCTGGCTCAGCGGGGTCCAGATGCTCACCACCGCGGTAAAGGCCAGCAACAGGAACAGCAGCGGCTTGGTCAGGCGGCGCATGGTCGCCTGCAGCGGCCCCTCGGTCTTCATGATCAGCCAGGTGCTGCCCAGCAGCGCATAGGCGGCGATCACGCCCAGGCCGCAGAACACCGAGAAGGGCGTCAGCCAGTCCAGCGGACCTCCGACGTACTGGCGATTTTCCACCGGAAAGCCTTCGATGAAGGCACCCAGGGCCACGCCCTGGCAGAAGCTGGCCAGCAGCGAGCCGAAGATGAAGGACTTGTCCCACAGGGCTTCCTTGCCTTCCTGGACCTTGAAGCGGAATTCGAAGGCCACGCCGCGGAAGATCAGGCCGATCAGCATGAAGATCAGCGGCAGGTACAGCGCCGGCAGGATGATCGAGTAGGCCAGCGGGAAGGCGCCATAGAGCCCTGCCCCGCCGAGCACCAGCCAGGTCTCGTTGCCGTCCCAGATGGGCGCCACGGTGTTCATCATGACGTCGCGGTCTTCCTTGCCCTTGACGAAGGGAAAGAGGATGCCGATGCCCAGGTCGAAGCCGTCCATCACCACGTACATCATGAGGCCGAAGATGATGATGATCGCCCAGATCAGCGGGAGGTCGATGCCAGGGATGCCGTTCATGTGCGGTCTCCGGTCAGCTGGTCGGTGGGGTTGTCTTCTTCCAGGCCGCCATCGGCGCCGGACAGCGGACGCTTGGGATGACGATCGGTGCCCGGACCGCCGGAGGTGGGCAGGTCGCCTTCACCGGTGTGCGGACCCTTGCCGATCATGCGCAGCGCATAGAGGGTGCCGATGCCGAACACGGCGAAGTAGACCACCACGAAGGCCACCAGGGTGATGCTGAGCTGGGTGACGCTGTGGTTGGACACCCCGTCCTTGGTGCGCAACAGGCCGTAGACGATCCACGGCTGACGGCCCACCTCGGTGGTGAACCAGCCGGCCAGCAGGGCGATGAGACCGACCGGCCCCATGCAGGTGACCAGGCGCAGGAAGGCGCGGGTCTCGAACAGCTTGCCGCGCCAGCGCAGCCAGGCGCTCCACAGGCCGGCGGCGATCATCAGCATGCCCAGGGCGACCATGATGCGGAACGACCAGAACACCACATAGGCCGGCGGCCGGTCTTCCTTGGGGAAGTCCTTGAGCGCCGGGATCGGCTCGGTGAGGCTGTGCTTGAGGATCAGGCTGCCCAGTACCGGGATTTCCAGTTTGAAGCGGGTTTCCTCGCGCTCCATATCCGGCCAGCCGAACAGGATCAGCGGGGTCGCTTCGCCCGGGGGGTTCTCCCAGTGGCCTTCCATTGCGGCGATCTTGGCCGGCTGGTGCTCCAGGGTGTTGAGGCCATGGGCGTCGCCGACGAAGGCCTGCACCGGGGCCACCAGCAGGGCCATCCACATGGCCATGGAAAACATCTTACGCACCGCCGGGTTGTCGTTGCCGCGCAGCAGGTGCCAGGCCGCCGAGGCGCCGACCAGGAAGGCCACCGACAGGTAGGCGGCGATGGTCATGTGCGCCCAGCGGAAGGGGAAGGACGGGTTGAAGATCACCGCCAGCCAGTCCACCGGGACGATACGCCCATCGACGATCTCGTAGCCGCTCGGGGTGTGCATCCAGCTGTTGGAGGACAGGATCCAGAAGGTCGACATCAGGGTGCCGATGGCCACCATCACCGTCGAGAAGAAGTGCAGGCCGCGGCCCACGCGATTCCAGCCGAACAGCATGACGCCGAGGAAGCCGGCTTCGATGAAGAAGGCGGTCAGCACCTCGTAGGTCAGCAGCGGACCGGTCACGGCGCCGGCATAGTCGGCGAAGCCGCTCCAGTTGGTGCCGAACTCATAGGCCATCACCAGACCGGACACCACGCCCATGCCAAAGAAGATCGCGAAGATCTTCAGCCAGAAGTGATACAGATCCTTGTAGACGTGGTTGTCGGTCTTCAGCCACAGCCCTTCGAGCACGGCGAGAAAGCTCGCGGTACCGATGGACAGCGCCGGGAAGACGATGTGGAAGGACACGGTGAAGGCGAACTGGATCCGGGCGAGATCCAGGGCTTCGAGGCCGAACATAGCTTTTCCTCTCAGGCACGCCGGCCATTGAGGGTAGCCGGTCGAGTTGACGCTGACCGAGGTTCGAACCTCCGGCGTCGCCTGGGGTTCTAGCGGGACGCTAAAAAGGCGCCACCGCCGCTAGCCCATTGGACCAGGTCGGAAGCTGACGTGGATCAACGTCAGGCTTTAGGATAGACCTCCTCGATACATTTGCTTACGTGGTTGGATGTCGCATCGGGCAGGCTGTCGCACCCCGCAGTTGTATGACGATCAGTCCCCGGGTGGCTTAAGATGCCGCCTCTGTCCCTGCGAGCCCCAGTCATGTCCGGCGATACCCTGCAGCTGCGTCACCACCGTCCCTTCGTCGCCTTCTGGTTCGCCCGCATCTGCACCGCCGGCAGTTTCCAGATGCTCACCGTCGCCATCGGCTGGCACCTCTATTCCCTCACCGGCAACGTGCTCGATCTCGGCCTGGTGGGGCTGGTGGAATTCCTGCCGCGGGTACTGTTCATGCTGCACACCGGGCATGTCGCCGATCGCTACGACCGCCGCCGGGTCGCCGCCCTCTGCCAGACCGGCCAGGGCCTGATCGCCCTGGTGCTGCTGGTGGGCAGCCTCAATCAGGCGGTGACCCGCGAACTGATCTTCATCCTGGCCTTCTGCCTGGGTACCGCGCGCGCCTTCGAACAGCCCACCACTCAGGCGCTGCTGCCCAACATCGTGCCGCCGGCGATCTTTCCCCGCGCCATCGCCGCCGCGGCCTCGGCCATGCAGGGCGCCACCATCATCGCCCCCGCCCTGGGCGGCCTGCTCTATGCCCTGGGCGCCGCCTGGGTCTATGGCCCGGCGCTGGTGCTCTATGGCATCGCCATCCTGCTGGTCTCCAGCCTGCCGGCGCGGCAGACGCCCAGCCAGAAGGAAAAGCCGACCCTGGACAACCTGCTGGCCGGCATCCGCTTCATCAAGAGTCGCCCGGACGTGCTCGGCGCCATCTCCCTGGATCTCTTCGCCGTGCTCCTGGGCGGTGCCACCGCCCTGCTCCCGGTGTTCGCCGCCGACATCCTGCTCACCGGTCCCTGGGGCCTGGGCCTGTTGCGCTCGGCGCCGGCCGTGGGCGCCCTGGGCATGTCCTTTCTGCTCGCCTACGTCAGCCTCAATCGCCACGTGGGGCGCATCATGTTCGGTTCGGTCGCGCTGTTCGGCGTCGCCACCATCGCCTTCGGGCTGTCCACCTCGCTGTGGTTCTCGCTGGCCACCCTGGTGGTGCTGGGCGCCGCCGACATGGTCAGCGTGGTGATCCGCAGTTCCTTCGTCCAGCTGGAGACCCCCGATGCCATGCGCGGCCGGGTCAGTGCGGTCAACGGCCTGTTCATCGGCGCCTCCAACCAGCTCGGCGAGTTCGAGTCGGGGGTTACCGCGCACTTCTTCGGCACGGTGCCGGCGGTGGTGCTGGGCGGCGTCGGCACCCTGGTGATCACCGGGGTCTGGATGAAGCTGTTCCCCGGTCTGGCCAGGCGTGACCGGCTGACGGAGCCGCGCCAGGACAGTTGAATCCAGCCCTGCCGCCAACGGGCCATTCATACCTGGGGGATGACCGCTCGGCCCGAAGTAAACTTATCGCGCAAACCTTTAACGCAAAATGTGATCCATGTCACACACTTTGAAGCGTTGAGGTTTTCATGCGTACCCCCCTTTCCATGGCCGCCCGCCTGGGCCTGGGCTTCGGCCTGATCCTGGTGCTGATGCTGCTGATCACCCTCGTCGGCGTCCAGCGCGTCGGCGTCATCGATGACACCCTGACCGCCGTCAGCCAGGGCGCCAGCGTCAAGCAGCGCTACGCCATCAACTTCCGCGGCAGTGTGCACGACCGCGCCATCGCCATTCGCGATACGGTGCTGATCCACGACGCCGCGCCCCTGGCCAGTCGCCTGGCCGACATCGACCGGCTCAAGGCCTTCTATCGCCAGTCCGCCGAGCCCATGGATCAGCTGTTCGCCAGCCAGGGCGCCACGGCCGAGGAACAGCGCCTGCTGGCGGCCATCAAGGACATCGAAGGCACCGCCCTGCCGCTGACCGAGCGCCTGCTGCAGCTGCGCCAGGCCGGCGATCTGGAAGGCGCCCGGGTGTTCCTGCTGGAGCGCGTCTCGCCGGCCTATGTCGAGTGGCTCAAGCGCATCAATGCGCTCATCGATCACGAAGAAGCCATCGCCAGCGGCCACCTGGGCGAGGTCCGCGGCATCGCCGGCGGCTTCCGCTGGCTGATGCTGGTCACCTGCGCCCTCGCCCTGCTGCTGAGCGTCACCGTCTCCATCCTGATCATTCGCCAGATGGGTGCCACCCTGGGCGGCGAACCCCACGCCGTGGCCGCCGCCATCCGCCGGCTGGCCGAGGGCCGCCTGGACGAGCGCCCCGCCACCCGCCATCCGGACAGCGTCATGGGCACCCTGGGCAGCGCCACCGCGCACCTCGGCGAGACCATCGTCCAGGTACGCCATACCGCCAGCTCGGTCGCCGCGGCGGCAGCCCAGCTGCAAGGCACCGCCCAGACCAACCAGCGCCACACCGATGTGCAATCCAACCAGGCCCAGCACATGGCCGCCGCGGTCACCGAGCTGGCCGCCACCATCGGCGAGGTCGCCGGCTACGCGGCCCAGGCCGCCCAGGCCACCGGCAATGCCAGCGCCCAGGTGGACACCGGCAACCGGCTGGTCGCCAGCTCCGGCCAGGCCATCGGCCAGCTGGTGCAGGCCCTGGAACAGGCCAGCGTCACCGTGCAGCAAGTCTCCAGCGACAGCGCCAGCATCGAGAACATCGTCGCCGTCATCAACGGCATCGCCGAGCAGACCAACCTGCTGGCGCTGAACGCCGCCATCGAGGCGGCCCGGGCCGGCGAGCAGGGTCGCGGCTTCGCCGTGGTCGCCGACGAGGTCCGCAACCTGGCCACCCGCACCCAGGAATCGACCCGCGAGATCCGCGCTATGATCGCCACCCTACAGGAAGGTGCAGGGCGTGCCGCGGCGCAGATGGAGGAGAGTCGCGGCCAGGCCCACGAGACCGCCGAACTGACCCAGCGCGCCGTCGCGGCCCTGGCGGCCATCCAGGCGGACGTCGGCTCGGTGAACGCCATGAATGCCCAGATCGCCACCGCTGCGGCCCAGCAGACCGCCGTGGCCGAAGAGGTCAACGAGAACATCAACCGCATCCACGCGGCCACCCTGGAAACCGCCAGCGGTTCGCAGCAGATCGCCGGCGCCAGTCGCCAGCTGGCCGAATTGGCCGAGGACCTGGAGCGCCGCATGAGCCTGTTCCGCACGGCCTCGGCCTGAATATCCGGCAACGCTCGCGGGCTGAACCTAGACGCGCGCGTGACGGTCAGCAGTCAGACACCTTTTCCCGTGCAGGAGTCTGGACATGCAGCTTTCCCTCAACGGCCAGGTCGCCCTGGTCACCGGCGGCAGCTCCGGGATCGGCGCCGCCGTCGCCGAGGCCCTGGCCAAGGCCGGTGCCGCCGTCGCCATCAACTACCACTCCAGCGCCGAACCGGCCGAGGAACTGGCCAAGCGCATCCAGGACGCCGGCGGTCGCGCCATCGCCGTTGGCGGTGATGTCGGCGACGAGGCCGAGGTCCAGGCGCTGTTCAACCGCACCCTGGAAGCCTTCGGCCGGCTGGACATCCTGGTCGCCAACTCCGGCCTGCAAAAGGATGCGGCCGTGGCCGACATGTCGCTCAAGGACTGGAACACGGTGATCAACACCAACCTCACCGGGCAGTTCCTTTGCGCCCGGGCGGCGATCCGCCAGTTCCGCAAGCAGGGCCGCGACGAAAGCATCTCCCGCGCCCTGGGCAAGATCATCCATATGAGCTCGGTCCACGAGGTCATTCCCTGGGCTGGCCACGTCAACTACGCCGCCTCCAAGGGCGGGGTCAATCTGCTGATGCGCAGCCTGGCCCAGGAAGTCGCTGCCGAGGGCATTCGCGTCAACAGCATCGCCCCGGGCGCCATCGCCACCGCCATCAACGAAGAGGTGACCGGTGACGAGGCCAAGGCCCGCGAACTGCTCAAGCTGATCCCCTACAAGCGTGTCGGCCACGTCGACGACGTGGGCAACGTGGCGGTCTTTCTCGCCAGCGACCTGGCCGACTATATCGTCGGCACCACCCTGTTCGTCGACGGTGGCATGTGCCTCTATCCGGGATTCGAAGACAATGGCTGATTCCACCTCCGTGCACGCCCGCCGCAGTATCGGCGCCCACGGTGTCATCGGCGACCTGCGCACCTGCGCCCTGGTCGCCACCGACGGCACCATCGACCACTTCTGCTGGCCGAATCTGGACAGCCCCTCGGTATTCGCCGCCCTGCTCGACTCGGAAAAGGCCGGCTACTTCAGCCTGGCGCCGGTCTGGGAAGACGCCCGCGAGCAGCAGCTCTATCTGCCGGACACCAATATCCTGCAGACCCGCTGGCTGTCGGCGGAAGGCGTCGCCGAGATCACCGATCTGATGCCGGTGTGCAGCAGCGAGGACACCCAGCCGCGCATCGTCCGCCGCGTGCAGGTGGTGGCTGGGCGCTGCCGCTTCCGCCTGGTCTGCGCCCCGGCCCACGACTATGCCCGCGCCGAGACCCGCGCCCGCCTGGTGGACGGCGGCGCCCTGTTCGAGGCTGCGGGCCAGCCGACCCTGCGCCTGGCGTCGAGCGTCACCCTGCAGGTGGACGGCAACGCCGCCCTGGCCGAATTCGAACTGGAACAGGGCGAGCAGCTGGATTTCGTCTTTGGCTGCGAGAAGGACGACAAGGTCGTCGCCGGCCAGAGCGATCTCTGCTTCGAGGACACCCTGACCTACTGGACCTCCTGGGCCGCCAAGAGCCACTACCAGGGGCGCTGGCGCGAGATGGTCACCCGCTCGGCCCTGGCGCTGAAGCTGCTGACCTCCTGCAAGCACGGCTCCATCGCCGCGGCCGCCACCTTCAGCCTACCCGAAGCCCTGGGCGGTGAACGCAACTGGGACTATCGCGCCTCCTGGATCCGCGACGCCTCCTTTACCGTCTATGCCTTCATGCGCCTGGGCTACACCCAGGAAGCCAAGGACTTCACCCACTGGGTGGGCCAGTGCGTGGAAAACAGCCACAGCGCCCCGGAAAAGCTGCAGATCATGTATCGCCTGGACGGTGGCCTGGACCTGCCCGAGGAAACCCTCGACCACCTGGCCGGCTATGCCGACTCGAGTCCGGTGCGCATCGGCAATGAGGCCTACAAGCAGATCCAGCTGGACATCTATGGCGAGCTGATGGACGCCATCTACCTGTCCAACAAGTATGGCGAAGCCATCTCCCACCAGGGCTGGAAGGAGGTGGTGCGGATGATCGACCACGTCTGCGAGCACTGGAACCAGCCCGACGCCGGGATCTGGGAGATGCGCGGCGATCCCGAGCACTTCCTGCATTCGCGGCTGATGTGCTGGGTGGCCATCGACCGCGCGATGCGGCTGTCGGTCAAGCGCTCGTTGCCGATGCCCTACGAACGCTGGTACGCCGCTCGCGCTGCCATCCAGGAAGACATCTGGGACAACTTCTGGAACGCCGAACTGGGTCATTTCACCTCGACCCGCCACGGCAAGAGCCTGGATGCCGCCCTGTTGCTGATGCCGCTGGTGCGCTTCGTCAGCGCCACCGATCCCATGTGGCTGTCCACCCTGGACGCCATCAAGACCAACCTGGCCTACGACGGCATGATCCGCCGCTACAACCCGGCGGACACGCCAGCGGACAACCTCAAGGGCGAAGAAGGCGCCTTCGTCGCCTGCTCCTTCTGGTACGTCGAATGCCTGGCCCGCGCCGGTCGCGTCGACGAAGCCCACCTGGAGTTCGAAAAGCTGCTGGGCTACGCCAACCCCCTGGGTCTCTATGCCGAGGAACTGGACAAGCGCGGCTACCCCCTCGGCAACCTGCCCCAGGCCCTGTCGCACCTGGCGCTGATCAGCACCGCCTTCTTCCTGGATCGCAAGCTGAGCGGCAAGGATCCGCAGTGGCAGCCGTAGGGCGAGCCGATGCGGCCGCCCCTGCGGGTGCAGCCCGATAGCTGATCACAATCCTGCCGGAGCGGATAAAGCCGGAAACCCGCTCGGATAGCCCCCTCTCCCCTTGGGAGAGGGTTGGGGTGAGGGCACAGTGCAGTACGTAGCTACTGTGGAAAAGGCTGCGCCGTTTTCCACGCTACGGTGCCAAACGAAGGTAGCCAAACGCCTGCTCGGGCAGCCCCCTCTCCCCTTGGGAGAGGGTTGGGGTGAGGGCACAGCGTGGTACGTAGCTACTGTGGAAAAGGCTGCGCCGTTTTCCACGCTACGGTGCCAAACGAAGGTAGCCAAACGCCTACTTGGGCAGCCCCTCTCCCCTTGGGAGAGGGTTGGGATGAGGGTACAGCGCGGTACGTAGCTACTATGGAAAAGGCTGCGCCGTTTTCCACGCTACGGTGCCAAACGAAGGTAGCCAAACGCCTGCTCGGGCAGCCCCCTCTCCCCCTGGGAGAGGGTTGGGGTGAGGGCATAGTGCAGTACGTAGCTACTGTGGAAAAGGCTGCGCCGTTTTCCACGCTACGGTGCCAAACGAAGGTAGCCAAACGCCTGCTCGGGCAGCCCCCTCTCCCCCTGGGAGAGGGTTGGGGTGAGGGGCCAGAGCCGCAAGATCACAAGTAAGTCATTCAGGGTTTGCATCGTGCAGCCTGCTTAGCTGCAATCGCGGCCATGGGCCGCTCCTACCGGTCAACTTCGAGCACTGATGGCGACGACGTCGGGAAGCCAGCCCCTCACGCCACCCGACTCTGCCCCAGCACCTCGTTGACGCAATTGGCCATGTCGTCGATATGCCAGGGTTTGGGCATGAAGCGGGTGCGGCCGGCGCCGCGGGGCACGGTGAGTCGATCGCCGGAGGTGAGGATCACCGGGATATGGGGCCAGCGCTGGGAGACCAGCTGGGCGAGGGCCTCGCCGTCGAGGCGCCCCGGCATGCGCACGTCGGTGAAGAGCACGTCGATGCGGGCGCCGTTCTGCTCCAGATAGCTCAGGGCCGCATCGGCGGTCGGCACGGCCACCACCTGCAGGTCGACCAGCGACTCCAGCGCCTCGGTGGCCAGTTCCCGCAGCAACGGCTCGTCCTCTACCAAAAGCAGTAGCGGACGATAGGAGCCGAAGGGAGAAGATGCCTGAGTCATAACCAACAGACTTTGCCAAGGGGTCGCGGTTCTGACCGCTCGGCCTGGTCTCGACCAAAGTCGACCACCGGCATAGGCAAGACCTCTAGACGGCAACTTTCAAGGCTGCGCTGACTCGAAGCGTTCACCTCAGGGGTCGCCTGTGGTATTCTTTTTTAATCGAACGATCAATTAAAAAAGCATTCTTCCCTTTGACAGTGCGCAAGGAGTCCTCATGAGTGCGACGCCCTCATCCGGCACCGTAAAACTGAATCCTCCCGCCTTCTACTGCGCGGCCGCGGTGATTCTACTGTTTTCCCTGGCCGTCATCGGCCGTCCAGAGCAGGCCGGCGCCTGGTTGCTGCAGGCGCAGACCTGGGCCGCCAATACGGTCGGCTGGTACTACCTGCTGGCCATGTCGCTCTATCTGGTGTTCGTGGTGGTCACCGCGCTGTCCGGCTACGGCAAGATCAAGCTCGGTGCCGACCACGACCAACCCGAATTCAGCTACCTGTCCTGGGCCGGCATGCTGTTCGCCGCCGGCATCAGCATCACCCTGTTCTTCTTTTGCGTCTCCGAACCCCTGACCCACTTCGCCCAGCCGCCGGCCGGCGAAGGGGGCAATCCGGCAGCCGCGCGGCAGGCCATGCAGATCCTCTTCCTGCACTGGGGCCTGCACGGCTGGGGGGTGTTCGCCCTGGTGGCCATGGCCCTGGCCTACTTCGCCTACCGCCACAATCTGCCGCTGGCCCTGCGCTCGGCGCTCTATCCGCTGATCGGCAAGCGCATCAACGGGCCCATCGGCCACGCCGTGGACGCCTTCGGCATCATCGCCACCATCTTCGGCCTGGGCGCCGATCTGGGCTTTGGCGTGCTGCACCTCAATGCCGGGCTGGACTACCTGTTCGGCATCAGCCACAGCCACTGGGTGCAATTGATCCTCATCGTGCTGATGATGGGCGCGGCCATCGCCGTCGCCGTGTCCGGCGTCGACAAGGGCGTGCGCATCATGTCCGACATCAACATGGTGCTGGCCGTCGCCCTGCTGCTGTTCGTGCTGTTCGCCGGGCCGACCCAGCACCTGCTCAATACCCTGATCCAGAACATCGGCGACTACCTCTCGGCCTTGCCGGGCAAGAGCTTCGACCTCTATGCCTATGACGAGCCCTCCGACTGGCTGGGCGGCTGGACGGTGTTCTACTGGGCCTGGTGGATCGCCTGGGCGCCCTTCGTCGGGCTGTTCATCGCGCGCATCTCGCGCGGCCGCACCATCCGTGAATTCGTCTTTGGCGTGCTGTTCATCCCGCTGGGCTTCACCCTGGCCTGGCTGTCGATCTTCGGCAACAGCGCCCTGGAACTGGTCCTTGGGCAGGGCATGACCGGCCTGGCGCAGACCGCCCTCACCGATCCGGCCATGGCCTTCTACCAGGTGCTGGAGACCTATCCGGCCAGCCGCGTGGTGATCAGCGTCGCCGTGCTGGTGAGCTTCGTCTTCTTCGTCACCTCGGCCGATTCGGGCACCGTGGTGCTCTCGACCCTGTCGTCCAAGGGCGGCGAGGCCGACGAAGACGGTCCCAAGTGGCTGCGGGTGTTCTGGGGCGCGGCCGTGGCCGTGGTCACCGGCGGCCTGCTGTTCGCCGGCAGCATGGATGCCCTGAAGTCGGCGGTGGTGCTGACCTCGCTGCCCTTCTCGGTGGTGGTTTTGCTGATGATGTGGGGCCTGCACAAGGCGCTGCACCTGGAGTCCCAGCGCCAGCGGGCGCGGCTGCACTCCCTCGCGCCGGTGGCGACCAACGGCAAGGCCCGGCATGGCGGCTGGCGCCAGCGGCTGTCCCAGGCGGTGTACTTCCCCTCGCGGGACGAGGTCTATCGCTTCATGGACAGCACCGTGCGCCCGGCCATGGAAGAGATGGTCGAGGTCTCGCGGGAGAAGGGCCTGGTGGTGGAGACCCAGTTCGATTCCACCAACGCCAATCTGCAGCTGACCATCGGCCACGGCGAAGAGCACCCCTTCATCTACCAGGTGATCATGCAGGGCTATTTCACGCCCTCCTTCGCCCGCGCCGGCATCGGCGGCCTGCACCTGAAGAATCGGCGCTACTACCGCGCCGAGGTGCACCTGACCGAGGGCAGCCAGGACTATGACCTGGTGGGCTACAACCGCGAGCAGATCCTCAACGACATGCTCGACCAGTACGAGCGCCACCTGCAGTTCCTGCATCTGGTGCGCTGACAGGGCGGTTTTTTCAGCGACTGAAAGGCCATTGAAAGCCGCAAAGGTCGTATAATCGCCTCCAGGGCCGGCCCCGAGCCGGCCCCGGGGTCGGTACGCCGCGCCGGCTCCCCGCCGTCCGGAGACTGCTTTGTCCACCCCCTCTGTCCCCTCGCCCTATCCGCCCCTGGTGCAATGGCTGGCCCTAATCCTCTGCTCCGCCCTGGTCGGCGGCGGACTCAGTTGGCTGCAGGTGCCCGCGGCCCTCTTTCTCGGTCCCATGTTGGTGGCCATCGCCTTTGGCGTCGGCGGCGCCACCATCCGCATGCCGCGCCGGCTGTTCCAGACCGGCCAGGGCGTGGTGGGCTGCCTGATCGCCCATGCCATGACTGCCGCGGTGCTGCTCACCGTCGCCGAGCACTGGCCGGTGATGCTGCTGGCCACCGCCCTGACCGTGTTGCTCAGCCTGCTCACCGGTGCCCTGCTGGTGCGCTTCGGTGGCCTGCCGGGCAGCACCGCCGCCTGGGGCACCACGCCTGGCGCGGCAGCGGCCATGGTGGCCATGGCCGAGGAATACGGCGCCGATCCACGCATCGTCGCCACCATGCAATATGTGCGGGTCGTCTGCGTGGTGCTGATCAGTGCGCTGGTCGGCCGGTTACTGGGCGCCGAAGGCAGCGGCACCGGCCATCAGGCCACCGTGTTCAGCCTGGACGGCCACTTCGCCGTCAATCTGGCGCTGACCCTGGCGGTGGCCCTGGCCGGCAGCTGGCTGGGCGGTCGGCTGTTTCCCGCCGGCGCCCTGCTGCTGCCCATCGCCCTGGGTACCCTGCTGCAACTCAATGGCTGGCTGGACATCACCCTGCCCCATCTGCTGCTGGCGGCGGCCTATGGCGCCATGGGCTGCTATGTGGGCCTGAGATTCGATCGGGCCACGGTCGCCTATGTCTGGCGCGCCCTGCCCAAGATGATCTTCGCCTCGCTGCTGCTGATCGCGCTCTGCGCCCTGTCGGCGCTGCTAATGGCGCGGCTGATGCACGTGGACTTTCTCACCGCCTACCTGGCGACCAGTCCAGGCGGCCTGGATTCCATGGCCATCATCGCGGTGGATGCCCACGCCGATGTCGGCCTGGTACTGGCCATGCAGGCCTTGCGGCTGATCGGGGTGGTGCTGACCGGGCCGCTACTGGCCCGGCAGCTGGTCAAGCTGGCCCGCACCTGACCCGAGGTGCGGGCCTGGCACTCAGGCCGAGCGGCGGCGCTCGACCTGGGCGGTGATGTTGTAGCCTTCGGCGGCATGGCCGCGCACCACGACCCGGGCATCCGGGTAGAAACCCTTGAGGCGCTGTTCGAAGAGAAAGTAGATCTCCGCGCCGACCCGGATCTCCGCGGGATCGGTCAGGGTCAGGGAGAAATTGCGCACGGGATCGGCGGCATGCTGCGACTCGTTTTCCTCGATGCGCTGCATGGCGTCTTCGACGATCTGTTCGGCGATCTGCGACATCTGTGACCTCCTGGTCGGGGCAGTAACGGGGCGCCGTCCCGGAGACGGCTGTATCGCTAGTGACCACGGCGATGGCGCAGGGATTCGCGCGCTCTGCAAGATTCCGACGAAACTGTAGACTTGTCTGACTTTTATCCCTGTGCGGTGGCGTGAATCGGTCGACTCGCGGTCTCCTGCACACCGAGGACGAGGAAGCAGCCCCGCCATGGTCGACGCCGACGACACCCCCCTTCCACCGCGCAATCCGGCCACCCAGCGCCGGGCGCTGTGGCTGCTGGTCTGCGCCGTTGCGGTGATCCTGGCACTGGAATCCTGGCAGGTGTGGCGCAACTACCAGAATGCCTTCGCCAGTGCCCGCAGCGACGTCGGCAACATCGCCGTGGCCGCCGCCCAGCACGCCGATGACGCCATCAAGGAAGCCGATTCGCTGCTGGTCAGCATTCGCGATCGCCTGGAGGATCAACCCTTCGAGCAACTGGACCGCCTGCGGGTGCATCGCCTGCTGGCGCGCCAGGCCGCCCTCCTGCCGCAACTGCACGGATTGTTCGTCTACGATCGCGACGGCGAATGGCGGGTGACCGACAAGAGCAGCGAGCCGCCGCGGGCCAACAATGCCGATCGCGAGTATTTCCAGTTTCACCGGCAGCATCCGGCCGATGTGCTGCACGTCGGCGCGGTGATCGAGAGCCGCAGCACCCACGAGCTGATCATCCCGGTGTCGCGGCGCCTGGAAGACCGCGACGGGCGCTTTGCCGGCGTCCTGCTCGCCACCATCCGCCTGCAGTATTTCGTCGACTACTACGAGCGCTTCAAGCTGGATGCCCGGGGCGCCATCACCCTGGCGCTGGACGACGGCACCCTGATGGTCCGCCGTCCCTATGTGCCCGAGCACGTCGGCACCCCGCTGGCCGATGGCGAGCTGTTTCGCCAATACGTGAACCAGGCGCCCAACGGTACCGCCCTGGTGCGCGCCATGCTCGATGGCCAGGAGCGCCTCTATGCCTTCCAGCACCTGGAGGGCTATCCGCTGGTGGCCCTGGCCGGTATCTCCCGGCGCGACATCCTCGCCGGCTGGCGCCAGGACATGCTGAGATCGGTGACGGTGGTCGGCCTGATCATCCTCGGCATGCTGGTCTTCGGCTTTCGGCTACTCCGTGAGATCCGCGCCGGGGAGCGCAGCGCGGCAGCCCTGCGCCAGGCCCACGACGAGCTGCACCTGCTGACCCTCAAGGACAGCCTCACCGGGCTGGGCAATCGCCGCCAGTTCGACAACCTGCTGCCGGTGGAGCTGGCGCGCGCGCAGCGCAATGGCCAGCCGCTCAGCCTGCTGATGATCGACATCGATCACTTCAAGGCCTACAACGACCACTATGGCCATCCGGCGGGGGATCGCTGCCTGCAGGCGGTGGCCGGCGTGGTGGCCTCGGCGGCGCGGCGCCCGGGCGACCTGGCGGCGCGCTATGGCGGCGAGGAGATGGTCCTGCTGCTGCCCAATTGCGACGAGCACGGCGCCCAGCGCGTGGCCGCCACGGTGCAGGAACGCCTGCAGGTGCTGGAAGTGACCCATGCCACCAGTCCCTTCGGCCGCATCACCGTCAGTCTCGGCATCGCCGTGCAGCCGCCCGGGCAGACCCCGCCGCCCCAGCCCGCCGACCTGCTGGCCAGCGCCGATGCCGCGCTCTACCGGGCCA
Organism: Pseudomonas sp. RIT411; assembly: GCF_003057735.2. Lineage (NCBI taxonomy): Bacteria > Pseudomonadati > Pseudomonadota > Gammaproteobacteria > Pseudomonadales > Pseudomonadaceae > Pseudomonas > Pseudomonas sp. RIT411. Next base: position 32,967 of record NZ_QBIZ02000028.1, on the reverse strand, counting down.
AGCACCTGGGCCGCAATCGCTCCCATCCGCCGCCGGAGGCGGACGTCAGCTAGAGCCCACTGGGCGCCGGCTAGCCCCCTTCATCCGCAGATCATGCCGCCGCGGTGGTGCACCCGGTCCTTGCCGGCGCGCTTGGCCTGATAGAGCTCGCCATCGGCCTGCTTGAGCAGATCCGAGGGCTGATAGCCCGGGGCGAGGCGCGCCACCCCGGCACTGAAGGAAAAACAGCTGCCGGTGCGGGTGTTGCTGCGGATATCGTCCAGCAGCGCCTGCAGCCGCTGCGCCAGCTGGCGCTCGTCCTCGGGCTTGAGCAGCACACCGAACTCCTCGCCGCCCAGGCGCCCGAAGCGTCCATCGGGGAAATGCCGACCGAGGATGGTCGCAGTCTCCTTGAGCACCTGATCGCCCACGTCGTGGCCGAATCTGTCGTTGATCCGCTTGAAGTCATCGATGTCGAGCATGACGAAATACCAGGATGGCGAGCCATCCCGGCAGACCTGCTCCATGTCCAGCATCAGCGCCCTGCGGTTGCTGATCCCGGTGAGGGCATCGGTTTCCGCCTGCAGCCGATAGCGTTCCTTGAGTTCCAGGGTGCTGGCGACGATGCGTACGAAGGTGGCATTGAGCAGCAGCCCCAGTGCCAGGCTGGCCCCCAGCATCACCCAGAACAGCGGCAGGGCCGCTGCGGTGATGTTGTCCAGTTCGCCATAGAACAGCAGCAGCCAGACCGCGCAGGCGGCGATGCCGTAGTCGAGCACATGGGAAAACAGAATGGTCGAGCCGAGGATGATGACGATGGCCATGGGGATCATCCAGGCATAGCCGGCCTCGCCCATGCCCAGGATCTGGAAGCGGAAGGCCAGGGCCTCGAACAGCACGAACACCAGGGCGAACAGGCGCCAGACGGCAAAGCGCCGGGCGGTGGTCATGGCCAGGCAGGAGCCGATCATGCCGGCGAAGGCCAGCCAGCCCCAGGCCGGCACCCCGGCGGTCAGGAAGGGGTTGATCAGCACGCTGATCAACCAGCCCAGGATGCCGGTGCTCTGCGCCAGCACATTGGGTAGTTGCAGCATCTGGCGAATGTGAGTCTGGTAAGTCACTGCACAACTCGAACGCCAAATTTTGTGGCCAACTGATATCACCTGATGCTATCCCATTCGGGGCCCGTCGTCGGCGGAAAGCGGACTCAAGAAAGACAATAGACGTCTGATCATCGCTTCGCCTTGGACAAGACCGCATAGGACCACGGTCGCACGCGAACCAGGCAAACGGACGGCGGCGAAATGACGCCACCGGTCAGCTCGCCCTGCAAACCGGCTCGCCCGGCCCGCTAAGCTCTTCGCTCGTGGATCTTCGACTAGGCTTGGCAGTGCCCAGGCCGTCGTTCATGCTTTCGACGACTCATAAGCTCCCACCATCGGTAAAGAACCAACCAGGCGCCATCATGGAAATCGATGCTCTGTTCGATCACCTGCATACCCTTCCCAGCATTCCCAAGGTGGCTCAGGAGCTGATCCAGCAGTTCGACGATCCCGACAGCAGCATCGAAGACGTCGCCCGCAATCTGGCGCTGGATCCGGTGCTTTCGGCCAAGGTCCTGCGCCTGGCCAACTCGGTGCGCTTTCGCGGCGTGCGCCCCTCGACCAGCATCGAAGGCGCGGCCATCCGCCTGGGCTTCGATGCCCTGCGCACCCTGGTCCTGGCTTCGGCGGTAACCGCCGCCTTCCGCCACAACCCCAGCTTCGATCCGCGGGATTTCTGGCAGCACAGCTTCGACGTGGCCAGCATCTGCCGCGTCCTCGCCCGCCAGGCCGGTGCCGATGCCGAGACCGCCTTCACCTGCGGCATGCTGCACAGCATCGGCGAGCTGCTGATCAGGACGGCGGCGCCCGATATCGCCGTGCGCATCGACGCCGAGCAGCGCGCCCCGGTGCCCGCCGACCAGGCCATCGGCTTCGGCTATCCGGAGGTGGGCGCCGAGCTGGCCCGTCGCTGGCAACTGCCGGTGGTGATCCAGCATGCCATCGCCTACCAGCTGCACCCCCAGGATGCGCCGGAGGATTCCACCCAGGCGCGCATGGTCGCCCAGGCGCGATTGGTGTCCTTTGTCCTGCGTCGTCATGGCGGCATCAACGACCAGGCCAAGGCGGCCCTGGCCAATCCCCTGCTGGAAGGCGTGGATCTGGAGCTGCTACTGGGCGAGCTGCCCGAGGTCATAGAGGCGGACAAGGCCTTCGGTACCCTGATCAACTGACCGGCCGTCCCTTGCCGGGCCAGCGCCACCGCCTGGATCAAAAATCTGCCAGCCGGTCATGGCAAAAGTCGAACGGGTACCGCAAGAATCGGTCGAAGCGTTATAGCTGACAGGAGTGATTGCGATGGCCGAGCCGCTGAAGTTCACGGATGCGAACACCATTATCAAGGGCGCTTTTCAACCGATGCTGTGCGCCATGACCGCCCAGGATCCGGCGACCTTCAACGTCGAGGTCTATGCGCCCAACGGCACGGCGCTCCTGCAACGCCGCATCGCCCGGGTCGATCTGCTGGACAACTCCCTGCTGGAAGCCTTCATCTGCGACAGTCGCGCCCGCATCGAGCGGGCGACCCATGAGCGACTCGACTGGCAGGTACGCTACACCCGCGCCTCCTGAAGCCGCTTCCTGCGGTCAGATGCCAACCAGCCCAAAGGCGCCCCGAGAGGCGCCTTTTGCTTGACCCTCAATCGTTGAGCACGCGCTTCTGCTGACTGCCCTGGGCCTTGGTGGCCGGGGTCTTGTCTACCTTCTTCTGGGTCGAGGGCGTGGCGCTGGAGGTGTCGTCCGCGCTGTCCCTGTTGCTGGTGTTGGAGCTGCCCGGCGCGCCTATGCCGTTGCCGGTCACCCCGGCGTCGTTGTTGTTGCTGGCGGCCAGGCTGGGACCGGCCACCAGGGCCAGGGCAGCGCTCAGGGCAAGGATCAGCGGGGTCTTGCGCATCTTGGTGTCCTCCGGCCGCGAAAGGAAGGGTGTCGCGGGCTGCACCCTGCTGGTTAGGCCAAAGGCCGGGCCAAGCGTTCCCCCCTTCCTATAGACTAATGGCCATCCCCGCCGTACCTCGACAGGTGCGGCCGTCGCGTTCAGGAGTTGCCGTGAAGCACCGTTACCTCATCGTCGATCGCACCGCGCTCGATACCCCCGCGCTGTTCGACTATCTGGCCGAGGCGCCGCAGCACCGCGTCATCGTTTCCGGCGGCACGGCCGAGCAACTGTTCGCGGCGGAGCTCTGGCCGCGCCTGCGCGAACGCCTGGCGCCCCACGCCGAGCGCTTCTTCTTCGCCGATTCCAGCGGTCCGCTGCTGCAGGCCGAACTGGAAGGCCGCAAGCCCGGCCTGCTGGATCGCGAACTGACCCTGGCCTTCAAGCAGGCGGTGACCGCCGATGCCGAGGACGACCGGGTCCTGACCCGCATTCGCCGCGAATTGCTCGACACCGATGACGACTACCAGGCCAACCGCCGCATCTTCCTCAACAGCCTGCTCGGCCAGATGCGCCGCGCCCTGCCGGCGGGTGCCGTGACCGCCGGCAACTGGCAGGACGCCGTCCGCCAGGCCATCGCCGCCGCCCAGCAGGGCCTGGCCAAGGGCTTCGCCCCCGGGCTGGCCGATGCCCCCTTCAAGGTCTTTCTCAAGGCCTATCCGCTGGCGGCGCGCTATGTCGCCCAGCTCGCCGTGCTGCTGATCACCGCCGGGCGCCAGGACAACGACGTTCTCATCGATCGCTTCGTCGCCCAGGATCCGGCGCTGGTCGCCACCCTGTTCGACGGCCTGCTAACCGAAGACGATGACCAGCGCCAGGCCTACACCGCCCTCAAGCGCACCCTGGATGCCCTGGGGACCGGTGGCCAGGCGCTGCACTGAGGGTCTAGAGGCGCTCCAGCAGCGCCGGCAGGATCACCCCGGCCGCGCCCAGCAGTTGCCAGTCATGGCTGAAGTCCACCACCGGCTGCGGATCGATGCGGACCACCGTGGCGCCCTGCTGGCGCGCCACCCCTGGCAGACTGGCCGCCGGCTGCACCAGGCCGGAGGTGCCGACCACCAGGCAGAGGTCGCAACGCTCGGCCAGGGCCCAGGCGCTGGCCAGGGCCTCTTCCGGTAGCGACTCGCCGAACCAGACCACGCCCGGCCGGGCCAGGCCGCCGCAGGCGGGACAGCGCGGCGGCGCCACGAGCTGCTCCGCCGCTTCCGGCAACGCCGGCGCCGTCAGCGGTCGCGCGCACTCGAAGCAGCGCGGCGCGTGCAGGCTGCCGTGCAGATGGATCACCGCGCGACTGCCCGCGCGCTCGTGCAGGTCGTCGACATTCTGGGTAACCAGGTGCAAGCGGCCGTGCCTGTCGCCCCACTGCGCCAGGGCGCGGTGGGCCGGGTTGGGCTGGGCCGCCAGCACCTGGGCGCGGCGCCCCTCGTACCAGCTCCAGACCCGCACCGGATCCTCGATAAAGGCCTTGGCGGTGGCCAGTTGCGCCGGGTCGAAGCGCGCCCAGAGCCCGGTCAGGGCTTCGCGAAAGGTGGCGATGCCGCTTTCCGCCGACACGCCGGCACCGGTCAGGACCAGCACCTCGTCGGCCTGGCGCAGGCGGTCGAGCAACACCGCCGGCAAGGCGGCGAGACCGCTTCGACAATCGATGGGATCGGGCATGGATGCGTTCACTCCTGACATCTGCGGCAAAACAACAGGGTCTTGCGGACCGCGAAAAAGGCCAGAAGTGTGACGCTACTCGACGGATGGTGAGTCCACTCATCGTTTTCCGGGGAACTGAGGTTCACCCTTTTCGCCACAGGCCGATAATCCGGGAGTCCGCGTCCGATGTCGCTCCGACCCTAACGGTATGTGAATGAAGAAGTCCGTCGTTTCCAAGTATCCGCGCCTGCTCGTCGCCGGCGCTCTGGCCCTCGTCACCGTCCTCGGCCTGGCCAGCTGGCTGTGGCTCAAGCCCGCCACGCCGGCCCCGACCGCCACCGCCATGCTCGCCAGCGTGCAGCAGGCGCCCGAACACTGGACCGGGCAGCCACGTGACCTCTCCGTGCTGCTGGCCGATCTGCGCGCCCAGGCCATCAGCGGCGCCGTGATCGGGGATCACACCCTCTACATAGACACCACCCGCGGCGAACACTATGCCGTGGCCGACAACGGCGGCCGCATCGCCGATCGCCTGCTGGCCGACTACGCCACCCAGGCCGAGCCGCTGTTCCCGGTCGCCACCTGGAGCGAATCCGGGCAGCGCCATCCCTGGCTGGACGCCCTGCTGATCAACCTGCCGGGCTATCTGCTCCTGCTGCTGCTCGCCGTGCCCCTGGCGCTGCGTTTCGCCAGCCCCTTCAAGCTGCACCGCAAGGGCACCGGCATCTCCTTCAAGGACGTGGTCGGCGCCGCCGAAGCCAAGCGGGCGCTGGAAGACGTCACCACCTGCCTGCGCAATCCCAAGGCCTTCGCCGCCCTGGGTGCCCGTCCGCCCAAGGGTGTGCTGCTGACCGGCGAACCCGGCACCGGCAAGACCCAGCTGGCCAAGGCCCTGGCCACCGAGTGTAACGCCCACTTCATCCAGGTGACCGGCAGCGACTTCTCCTCGATGTTCTTCGGGGTCGGCATCCAGAAGGTCAAGTCGCTGTTCCGCACCGCGCGCAAGAAGGCGCCCTGCATCATCTTCATCGACGAGATCGACGGCATCGGCCGCCGCGCCGAGCAGTCGCGCTCCAGCGATGCCGAGGCCAACCGCATCATCAACCAGTTCCTCACCGAGCTGGACGGCTTCGACGGCACCAGCGGCGTGCTGGTGCTGGGTGCCACCAACTTCGCCGATTCCCTGGATCCGGCGCTGCGCCGTGAAGGTCGCTTCGACCGCACCATCGCCGTGCCGCTGCCGAGCCTGGAAGACCGCCGCGCGCTGTTCGAACTCTATGCCGGCAAGCTGCCCTGCCAGGGCGAACTGGATTTGGCCGCCCTCTCCCGCGGCACCGTGGGCCTGACCCCGGCGGCCATCGCCTACATCAGCAACCACGCCGCCCTGCTGGCCGCTCGCGAGAACGCCAGCGCCGTGACCATGGCCCACTTCGTCGAGGCCATCGAGACCTGCCGCATCGGCGAGCAACCCGTCGGCGTCACCCCGCTGGGTTCGGCCGAGCGCACCCGCATCGCCGTGCACGAAGCCGGTCATGCCCTGGTCGCCGCGGTGCTCAATGTCGGTCGGGTGGAAAAGGTCACCCTGCTGCCGCGTGGCCAGGCCCTGGGCGTGACCCTGATCACCCCCACCGAAGACAAGCGCCTGCATCTGAAGTCGGAACTCGAAGGCCGCATCCAGATGCTGCTGGCCGGTCGTTGCGCCGAGCAGCTGTATTTCAACGAGGTCTCCTCGGGTGCCGCCCAGGATCTGCAGGAAGCCTCCAAGCTGGCGCTGTCCATGGTCGCCTCGCTGGGCATGGGTCCGAGCGGCTCGCTGCTCAGCCTGCAGGCCCTGCGCGATGCCGGTATCGAATTCGACGCCGCGCCCAGTATCGCCGCCGCCGATCAGCTGCTGCACAGCCTGGATCATCGCTGCCTGGCGCTGATCACCGAGCTCAAGCCGGCGCTGGACGACATCACCGACCAGCTGCTGCGCGACGAGACCATCCCCGGCAGCGCCGTGGCCGAAGCCATCGCCCGCGCCAGCGGCCTGGAAGCCTGCGGCGCCCTCAATCGCGCCCTGGCCTTCGTGCCGGAGCGTTCGACCGACCCGCGCGCGGGTGACGGCGAACGCAGCATCGCGGCCGCCTTCAAGGGCGAGTGATACCCGCGACGCCTTGCAACGAAAAAGCCCCGGTCCGCCGGGGCTTTTTCATGTCGCTTGGGCAAGCCTCAGAGGATATTGGCGTAGTCCGCCTCGATCCGATCCAGACTCAGGTGGTTGAGGAAGTTGGAGAAGCACATCCAGGCCGCCAGGGCGTTGAGGTCCTGGAATTGCGCCGGCAGGTACTTGGGCGGTACCACCACGCCTTCGTCCACCAGCTGACGCAGGATGCGCATGTCTTCCAGGGTAGTCTTGCCGCAGAACAGCAGCGGGATCTGCTCCAGCTTGCCCTTGCGCACCGCCAGCTGGATGTAGTTGTAGATCAGGATGAAGCCCTTCAGATAGGACAGGTCCTTGGTGAAGGGCAGCCCCGTCGGCGTCGAGCCGCGAAACACCCGGCTGGCGTTCTGGTAGCCCGATTCCAAGTCGTAGCCCTGCTCCTGGAAGAAGCGGAAGACCTCGAGGAAATCGGCGCCGCCCTCGGCCAGGTGGATGGCGCGGGTGCGATTGGTCAGCTTGCGCAGCCGGGTCGGATAGGAGGCGAAGGCGATCACCTCCATGAGGATCGCCAGGCCTTCCTGGGTCACGGTGGACGACGGCGGGCCCTTGGCCAGAAAGGTGCAGATCGGCTGGTTCTGGCCATTCAGGGTGGTGCCGACGTGTACCAGGCCTTCATGGACCTCCAGAGCGCGGACGTCGCGCTCGTTGAACAGGGCGTCGGCGCGCACCTTGATGTAGTCGGCGCCGGCCGCGGCGTCGGCGACGATGCCGTCGGATTCGAACACCCGGATGGTGCCTTCCGTCTCGCCGAACACCCGGTTGAGCCGCGCCTGCAGGATGGGCACGGCGTCCTTGGCGGTCAGGGTCTTGGGTTCGTCTTCCAGGGCGCCGCGATGGGCGATGTTGTCCAAGTAGCTGGACATCATCATGCCCAGGTCGGCCAGGGTCGGATCGCCGGCGTGGAAGGCATCCGAGGCCGCGCCATAGAGTTCCTGGGAGATCAGGCCGAAGTCCGGGGTGCCGCGCGCCTGCAGCATGCGGATCACCATGCGGTATTCGCGGCACATGCGCCTCATGATCTGGCCGACCGGATTGAACTGGCCGAGCCGGCGGGTGACCTCGCGCTCGATGCTCTGGAATTCGCCCTTGAGCGCATCGCCGTCGAAGCCCAGCGGCCGCCCCTCGTAGAAGGCGCGATCCACCGCCGGCAGGCGCTTGCCCTTGCCCTCCAGGAAGCCCTGGCGCACCCCGTCGTCCCACTTCACCGCATCGAGGATGCGGATCGGCGCCTGGGCCGCGACGATGCGGTCGGACAGCTGGCGAATGGTCTGGTGATAGGGATCGAGAAAGGGCTGGCGGGCATTCATGACGGCAACCGTGCGACGGGCAAGGCTTCAAGGATGGCCGCTGCCGCGTCTTTTGCCTAGGTTGCGCGACATCCGACCTGCCGAGTCGCCCTATTTGGCGAACAGCTGGCTCATGTCCTTGAAGGCCTTGAACTCCAGGGCATTGCCGCAGGGGTCGAAGAGAAACATGGTGGCCTGCTCGCCGACCTGGCCCTGGAAGCGGATATAGGGCTCGATGACGAACTGCGTCTCACGTGCCCGCAGACGGTCGGCCAGGGCTTCCCATTCGTCCCAGCCCAGCACGATGCCGAAGTGCGGCACCGGCACGTTGTGGCCGTCCACGGCGTTGGTATGGGCCTCCTCCTGGGACGCGGTCTTGGGGTGCTCGTGGATCACCAGCTGGTGGCCATAGAAGTCGAAGTCGACCCAGTGGTCGCTGGAGCGACCCTCGGCGAGGCCGAAGACGTCGCCGTAGAAATGCCGGGCGGCGGCCAGGTCGTAGACGGGAATGGCGAGGTGAAAGGGCGACAGGGCCATGGGGGAAATCCTGTTGAGGGGGATGCAGCCATTCTCACCCCAGGTTTTCCTGTGCATGAAGCGCATTTTCCTGCCTCCGAGCGACAAAAATTTTGTTGCTCGACAGCCATCTCGCTACAGTGACCGCACCGGACTGCAGGCCACCCCCATGCTTCGCGAATTCAAGACCCTGCTCGCCGTGGCCCGCCATGGCAGCTTTGCCGCGGCCGGGCTGCACGTGGGCCTCACGCCCTCGGCGGTGAGCGCCCAGATCCGCAACCTTGAGCAGCACCTGGGCGTGCAGCTGTTCGACCGCAATGGCCGCAGCGCCCTGCTCAATGCCGCCGGACGTCGCGCCCTGCCGCTGGCCGAGGAAATGCTCGCCACCTATGCGCGCATGGCCGGCGCCGGCGAGGAGATCCAGGGCGAGTTGCGCATCGGCGCCATCGCCAGCGTCCAGACCGGCCTGCTGCCCGGCACCCTGGTGCGGCTGCGCCAGCAGGCGCCGCGCCTGGAGCCGCGGCTGGTGCCCGGCGTCTCGCTGGCCCTGCTCAGCCAGGTGGATGCCGGCGAACTGGATCTGGCCGTCCTCATCCGCCCGCCCTTCGAACTGCCCAAGGAACTGCACGCCACCACCCTGCTGCAGGAACCCTTCGTGCTCATCGCCCCGCCGGACCTGCCCGGCGACGATCCGCGCCTGCTGCTGGAAACCCAGCCCTTCATCCGCTACGACCGCCACTCCTTTGGCGGGCGGCGGGTCAGCGCCTTTCTGCGCGAGCAGCGCCTGGCGGTGCGCCAGGTGCTCGAACTCGACGAACTCGATGCCATCGTCAAGATGGTCGAGCACGGCCTGGGCGTGGCCCTGGTGCCCTGCGCCGGCCTCTGGCTGGAGCATCCGCGGGTGCGGCGGCTGTCCCTGGGCGCCCTTACCTTCCATCGTGAATTGCAGGTCATCGCCCGCCATGCGGGGCGTGACCTGCCAGCCGTGGCACTGTTTCGCCGCTGCCTGACCGAAGCCGTGTCAGAGCCTGATTAAAGTCTCGCGAGCTAGAGACAAACAAGGCCTGGGCGGCCCCGCGAAAATAGCTGAGGAAGCGGATCGGACCCGCGCTCGGGTTTACGAGTGGTAAATGAGCATTCCGACGGGGCTGGCCTTCCAGGCCATTTTCAACGCAGTTTGGCCGACGCGCAGCAGATTTTGATCAGGCTCTTAGAACAGCTGCACCAGCAGCCAGTACAGTGAAGCGGACAGCGCCATGGCCACCGGCAGGGTGAGCACCCAGGCCAGCAGCAGATTGCGCACCGTCGCCCACTGCAGTCCGGAACCGTTGGCGGCCATGGTCCCGGCCACCCCGGACGAGAGCACATGGGTGGTGGAGACCGGCAGGCCGAAGGCGTCCGCCGCGCCGATGGTGCCCATGGCCACCAGCTCCGCCGAGGCGCCCTGGGCATAGGTCAGGTGGGTCTTGCCGATACGCTCGCCGACCGTGATGACGATGCGCCGCCAGCCGACCAGGGTGCCCAGGCCCAGGGCGATGGCCACCGCCACCTTGACCCACAGCGGGATGAAACGGGTGGCCTGGTCGATCTGCCGCTTGAATTCCCGGAGATCCTCCTGCGCCTTGGGCGCCAGCCCCGGCAGGTGCTCCTTTTCCAGCAGGCGGATGGATTCCGAAGCCAGGTACATGGCGTTGCGCACGTTGGGCATGCTTTGCGCCGGGACGTTGTTGAGGGCGCCGTACTGGCGCACCTCGCGGGCGATGTCGTCGGTGATGGCCGCGAGCGCAGGCAGCACCTCGGGATTGCTCTGCCGCTTGCGCACGAACTCCAACAGCACCCCATGGGGATCGGCCGGCGCGGCCTGGGGCGCCGCCTGGCGCAGTCCGCTGGCGGTGACCTCGGCCACGGCGGCGAAGGCCGGCGTCGCGGTGGCGGGTACCGCTCGATTGAGCGCATAGGCGGTCGGCAGGGCACCGACCAGGATCAGCATGATCAGCCCCATGCCCTTCTGGCCATCGTTGGAGCCGTGGGCGAAGGACACCCCGGTGCAGGTCAGGATCAGCAGGCCGCGGATCCACGGCGGCGGCGGCTCGGCGCTTTTCGGCTCCTGGTAGAGCGTCTGGTCGCGCACGATCCGCTTGAGCAGCACCAGCAGCAGCGCCGCGCAGACGAAGCCGATCAGCGGCGAGAACAGCAGCGCATAGCCGACCTTGGCCACCTGGCCCCAGTCCACCCCGCTACTGCCATCCAGGCCGCCCAACCAGGCGTGCATCAGGCCGACGCCGATGATGGAGCCGATCAGGGTATGGGACGAGGACGCCGGCAAGCCCAGCCACCAGGTGCCGAGATTCCAGATGATGGCGGCGATCAGCAGGGCGAAGATCATGGCGAAGCCCTTGCCCGCGCCCATCTCAACCACCAGGTCCACCGGCAACAGGGCGATGACGCTGAAGGCCACCGCGCCACTGGAGAACAGCACCCCGAGGAAGTTGCAGAAGCCGGACCAGAGCACCGCCGCATTGGGCGGCAGCGAGTGGGTGTAGATGACCGTGGCCACGGCGTTGGCGGTGTCGTGGAAGCCGTTGACGAATTCGAAGCCGAGGGCGATCACCAGCGCCAGCGCGAGGCCAGCGAAGGGCAACCAGGTGGTGGGCGGGGACTGGGTATCGCTGACGTCGTTGTGGATACCGCCGAGGGTCACCGCCAGACCGGTCAGCAGCAGCACGATGAACAGCACGATCCGCAGCGGACCGGGTTTGCGTGAACTGTGCAGGGGATGGGACAGCGGCGACAGGGAAGCGGCTGGACTGGACGAAGGCATTGGGGCGAACTCCGACACGGGATCCACCCACCCTGCGCTGCCGGCATGACGTTTTTACGTCAGCCAGATGGCCAGACGACGGATGACCGCCGCGGGCTTTTTTTTCAACAGAGACCCGGCCTGCTAGGCTGGGGGCTTTGCCCGAGGATCGCGTCGATGTCCCCCCGCTGGCTGCTCTGCCCTGTCTTGCTGCTGCCCCTTGTCTCTGGCGCCCTGGCCGCCACGGAGCCTTCACCGCGCAGTTGCGCCCAGGAAATCGGGCGGCAGCCGGCCCAGGCCCTGGCCACCCGCTGCCGGGCGCTCTCCCCCGCCACCCATCCGCCGTGCAACGCCGCCAACAGCTGCGCCCTGATGCAGGACGAGATCGCCCGCAGCTGCGCCCTGTACGGCGATGGCGAAGCGGCCAAGGAGCCGGGTTGCGGTCCGCTGCCCAGCAGCGCCGAGGCGGCGGCCGCCGTGGTCCAGCGCTACTACCGGGCACTGGATGCGCGGGACTACGGCACCGCCTGGCAGCAGTGGGGCCTGGACGGCCAGCCTGGCAACAGCTACGAGAAATTCCGCCAGGGCTATGCCAGGACCCGCGGCGTGCAGGTGACCCTCGGCCAACCGGGCCCGGTCGAGGGGGCGGCCGATTCGAGCCATGTCAGCATCCCGGTGACGGTCAGGGCGCGCCTGGTCGACGGCACCCGCCAGACCTTCAGCGGCCACTATCAACTACGCCGGGTCAACGACGTCGACGGCGCCTCGGCCGAGCAGCGCCGCTGGCACCTGGAAGGTGCGCAGCTGAAGGCCGAGCGCTAGTCCGGTCCGATCTGCCGCAGCTGGGACAGCCGGCTGCGCGTCCGTGACATGTCGGCGATGTCGCTGTCGGCCAGGGTTTCGTCGAGGGGCGCGGCGCTGACCAGGAACAGCGCCAGGCGCCGGTCGTAGAGCACATCCACCAGATTGATGAACCGCTGCCGGGCGGCGGGACTGGCGTCGCGCAGCGGCGGCACGGCGTCCAGCAGCCAGCGCTGCCAGGTTTCGCTCAGGGTCAGGTAGTCGAGGACCGCGGTGGGGCCTTCGCAAAGATCGGCGAAGCTGAAGTGCAGCAGCCCATCCGCGGCGCTGACGGCAGGCAGGCTGCGATGCCCGACTGGTACCTCCACGCGTGTCTGCGCCAGCGGCGGCAATCCCAGCGCCTGGCGCTGCGCCGGAGTGCCAGGCCAGAGATAGGCGCCGACGCCGAAGGGATCGGGCTCGGCGGGACTGGAGCCGCGATAGTCCTGGGGACCGGCCACCGAGAGGATGTCCATGCGCGTCTCGATCAGCCTGATCGCCGGCAGGAAGCGCTCGTGGTAGAGGGGATTGGGCAGCAACCCCTCGGGCGGATAGTTGGAGGTGGTGATAAGCACCACGCCGCGGCTGAACAAGGCCTTGAACAGCCGGGTGATGAGCATGGCGTCGCCGATGTCATGCACATGGAATTCATCGAAGCAGAGCAGTCGGCAACCGTCGAGCAGTTCGTCCAGGCTGGCGGCCAGGGCATCACCGCCGGGCGGCTGGCGAAACATCCGCTCGTGCAGTTCGCGAAAGAAGGCATGGAAGTGCACCCGGCGCTTCTCGGCGAATGGCAGGGCGGCGAAGAAGCCGTCGAGCAGAAAGCTCTTGCCACGGCCTACCGGCCCCCAGAGATAGAGACTGCGTGGCGCCTGGCGGCGGAACAGCCGCGGACGCAGCAACTCGTCGGCAAGCTGGGCGAAACGGTCGATGGCGGCCTGTTGCGCGGCATCCAGGGTGTAGCCACGGGCTTGGGCGAGCTGGGCGAAGTGTGCCAGCACCTGCTGGGCGGGCGAAGGAGACGTCATGCAGGCGGCCAGCCGAGAAAGATAGGGCGCTAATGAAGCTACAGCCGTCGCTGCCGGTCAAGACCGGCAGCGACGGTGCACTCAGGCCGCGGCGATGAACAGGCAGAGGCAGCAGAACATGCCGCCGGCCCAGACCAGCGAGCGGCGGGTGGCATGATCGCGGATGTATAGCCAGGTGTAGGCGATACGGCTGAGCAGGAAGAGAAAAGCCCAGAAGTTGATGGTGCCCTGCTCGGCGCCACCGGTGACGTGGGCGACGATCACCGCGGCGGCGAACAGCGGATTGATCTCGAAGGCGTTCTGCTGGGCGGCGTTGGCCCGGGCCCGGGCCCCTTCCAGCTTGCCGAGAAAGCTGCGCGGATCCCGGTTGTCCTCGGGCGTGAAGCCGCTGCCCTTGAACTTGGCGTAGTAGGCCGCGCCATAGGGCACGAGGTAGACGAGGAAGATGCACCAGTAGGCGAAGGTCATGTCGGCGTCCCTGGAAGTGTGAGGGTTCGCCTATCTGACCCGCCCGACCGGGAAAAATCCACTCCGCTTCAGGCAGGCGTGCGGCTGTGGGTCCAGCGCGCCATGAGTGCGGTGGCCACCGCGCAGAGTGCCAATACCGCGCACATGGGCACCACGGTGCCATTGTGCAGCGCGCCCACGCTGCTGGAGGCCAGCGCTGCGAGGATGAATTGCAGACTGCCCATCAGCGCCGAGGCACTGCCGGCATTGGCGCCCTGCCCGGCCAGGGCGCAGGCCGAGGCGTTGGGCACGATGCCGCCGAGCAGGGCGATGGCGCAGAACAGCGGGATCATCAGCACCGGCAGCGCCTTGGGCTGGAAGGCCCCGACCAGCAACAGGATCAGCCCCGCCGCGGCATAGGCGACCACCGCGCGGCGCAACCAGAAGGCCGGTCCCTGGCGGACCACCAGGCGGGCATTGAGCTGCCCGAGCAGGATGAAGCCGGCGGCGTTGAGGCCGAAGACCCAGCCGTAGTGCTCGGGCGCGACGCCATAGAGCTCGATCAGCACGAAGGGCGAACCGGAGATGTAGGCGAACATCCCGGCCATGGCGATGCCGCCGGTCAGGGTGTGGCCGATGAAGGTGCGATCGCGCAGCAGCCGCAGGTAGTTGCGCAGGGCACCTCGCAGCGGCGGCCGCGGATGATGCGCCGGCAGGGATTCGGGCAGCCACAGCGCCACCGCGGTGCCGCAGGCGGCGGCGAACAGCGCCAGGCTGACGAAGATCGCCTGCCAGCCAAAGGTGCTGAGCAGCAGACTGCCGGCGAAGGGCGCGATGATGGGCGCGATGCCGGTCACCAGCATGATCTGCGAAAAGGCCCGCGCCGCGGCCATCGGCTCGCAGAGATCCCGTACCACGGCCCGCGCGATCACCATGCCGGCGCAGCCGCCCAGGGCCTGGACGAAACGCGCGGCGATCAGCCAGGGCAGGCTGGGCGCCAGGGCGCAGCCCAGCGACGCCAGGCAGAACAGGCCGATGCCGATCAGCAGCGGCAGGCGGCGGCCGAAGCGGTCCGCCAGGGGGCCATAGAACAGCTGGCCGCTGGCGAGACCGGCGAAATACACCGCCAGACTCAGCTGCACGTGTTCGATATCGGTGGCGAACGACCGGGCCAGCGACGGGAAGCTGGGCAGGTACATGTCGATGGCGAAGGGGGCGAAGGCCGAGAGGGCCCCGAGAATCAACAATAAGCGAAAGGTCATGAAGCCTGATCCGATGGAAGCGGAAGTGTCACGCAGTTACATACAATCATGTTTGTAAAAGCGGCGAGGCGCGCTAGACTGCGTGGCAGACCCACTGCCAGTCAGATCGCCCATGCGTCGTACGAAAGAAGAAGCCGAACAGACCCGCCAAGCCATTCTCGATGCGGCGGAAGCCCTGTTCCTGACCAATGGCGTGGCGCGTACCAGCTTGGAAATGATCGCCCGCGAATGCGGCGTCACCCGGGGTGCAGTGTACTGGCATTTCCAGAACAAGGCCCACCTGTTCCACGAAATGCTTAGCCAGATAAGGATCCCGGCCGACGAACTGACCGAGCGCCTGCGCGTCGACGGCGAGGAAGACAGCCTGCAACGGCTGTTCAAACTGTGCATCGAAGGCATGACGAAATTCACCCAGCCCGGCCGGGAGCAACGGGTGATGACCATCATGCTGCACCGCTGCGAATTCACCGAGGAACTGCGCGAGGCCGAGGAGCGCGATCTGCAGTTCCTGCGGCAGTTCATCCGCATCACCGACGCCCTCTTCACCGCCCAGGCGCATCGCCTGCAGCCGGGCGTGACGCCGCAGTTGGCCAGCCGGATGCTGCACAGCCTGTTTCTCGGCACCCTCTCGGATCTGCTGCGCGACGAACAGACCTTCGCCCCGCTGCTGGCCGCCGATCAGGTGTTCACCACCTTCTTCCGCGCCATCGTGCGCGACTGGGTTCAGTCGCCGACGGTATAGCCCGCCTGCTCGATGGCCGCGCGAAAGGGCGCAGCCACCTCGGCGCTGTCGATGCGCACCTCGCCCGCCTGCAGATCCACCTCCACCCGGGCGCGATTGTCCACCTTGAGGACTGCGGCCTCGATGGCGCTCACGCAGTGGGCGCAACTCATTCCGATCACCTTGATGACATGCATGGTCTGCTCCTGTCTGTCTTGACCTCTCTCTCCTGACGCCAGCGCCAGGACCGGGTTCCAGTGTTGACCTTGACCCGAGGTCAAGGTCAACACTGTTATCAGGAGGTGCCCATGCACGAATTCGAACTCTCCATCAGCGGCATGACCTGCGCGACCTGCGCCGGTCGGGTCGAGCGCGCCCTGCAGAAGGTCCCGGCGGTCAGCGCGGCCGGCGTCAACCTGGCCAGCGAAAAGGCCCGCGTCAGCGCACCGGGCGACGCGGCGCCGGCGCTGGCCGAAGCCGTCACCGCCGCCGGCTACCGGGTAGCCGAGGCCGAGCATGACCTGGCGCTGTCCGGCATGAGCTGCGCCAACTGCGCCGGGCGGATCGAAAAGGTCCTGCGTGCCGTGCCCGGGGTGCTGGCCGCCGAAGTCAACCTGGCCAGCGAAAAAGCGCGGGTCAGGACCCTGGCCGCGGTCGACACCCACACCCTGATCGCCGCGGTGGAAGGCGCCGGCTACGGCGCCCAGGATCGCCGCGCCGAAGACGAGCGTTCAGCCCCGGCGCGGCAGGGGGTGCCCTGGGAGCATCTCGAATTGACCCTGGCGCTGCTGCTGACCGCACCGCTGATCCTGCCCATGCTGCTGGCGCCCTTCGGCTGGCACCTGATGCCGCCCGCCTGGCTGCAATTCCTGCTGGCGACGCCGGTGCAGTTCATCGTCGGCGCGCGCTTCTATCGCGGTGCCTGGCATGCCCTGCGCGCCCGCAGCGGCAACATGGATGTGCTGGTCGCCCTGGGCACCAGCGCCGCCTATGGGCTGAGCCTCTATCTCTGGCTGGTCAAGGACAGCCCCCATCTCTATTTCGAGACGGCGGCCATGGTCATCGCCCTGGTGCGCCTGGGCAAATACCTGGAGACCCGCGCCAAGCGCCGCACCGGCGCGACCTTGCGCGCCCTGGAAGCCCTGCGCCCGGAAAGCGCCCGGCGCCTGGATGCGGCCGGCCAGGAAGAAGAGGTCGCCCTGAATCGCCTGCGCTTGGGCGACCGCCTGCAGCTGCGCCCGGGCGAGCGCATCCCCGCCGACGGCCGCATCCTGCAGGGCGAAAGCCAGGTGGACGAAGCCCTGCTCACCGGCGAAAGCCGCCCGGTCGCCAAGGGCCCCGGTGACGAGGTGGTGGGGGGCGCCATCAACGGCGAGGGCAATCTGCAGATCGAGGTCACCGCCCTGGGTGGCGAGACGGTGCTGGCCGGCATCATCCGCCTGGTGGAAGACGCCCAGGCCACCAAGGCGCCCATCCAGCAGCTGGTGGATCGGATCAGCCGGGTGTTCGTGCCGGTGGTGGTGAGCCTGGCCCTGGTCACCCTGCTCGGCTGGCTGCTGAGCGGCCACCCCCTGGAGCCCAGTCTGCTCGCGGCCGTAGCGGTGCTGGTCATCGCCTGCCCCTGTGCCCTGGGACTGGCCACCCCCGCCGCCCTCATGGCCGGTACCGGGGTGGCGGCGCGTCACGGCATCCTGATCAAGGACGCCGAGACCCTGGAGCGTGCCCAGGGCATCACCACCGTGGTCTTCGACAAGACCGGCACCCTGACCGCCGGCCAGTTGCGCCTCTGCCAGCTGGCCACGGCCCCCGGCATCGAGGAAGCCGACTTGCTGAGCCTGGCCGGCAGCCTGCAACGCGGCAGCGAGCATCCCCTGGCCGCGGCGGTGCTGCGGGCTTGTCGTGACCGCGGCCTGGACACCCCACCCGCCCAAGACATCCGCGCCCTGCCCGGTCGTGGCCTCCAGGGCAGCTGGCAGGGTCGCGCCTTGTTGCTGGGCAATGCGCGGCTCCTGACCGAACGACAGCTGGACGCCGGCCCCCTGGTCGAGGCCGCTCGCGCCTGGGAAGACCAGGGGCTGACCCTGTCCTGGCTGCTGGAAGGCGGCGGCCAGCCGCGGGTGCTGGGGCTGCTGGCCTTTGGCGATGCGCTGCGCCCGGGTGCTGCCGCGGCCATCGCCCAGCTACGCCGCGACGGCATCGACAGCTGGCTGCTGACCGGTGACAACCGTGGCAGCGCCCGCCAGGTGGCCGCGGCCCTGGGCATCACCCAGTGGGAGGCCGAGGTGCTGCCCGCCGACAAGGCGGCCCTGGTGGCCCGGCTGCAGGCGACCCGGGGCGGCGTGGCCATGGTCGGCGACGGCCTCAACGATGCCCCGGCGCTGGCCGCCGCCGAACTGGGCATCGCCATGGGCTCGGGCACCGCCGCCGCGCGCCACGCGGCCGGCATCACCCTCTTGCAGGAGGACCCGCGCCAGGTCGTCGCGGCGCTGGACATCGCCCGCCGCACCCAACGCAAGATCCGCCAGAATCTGTTCTGGGCCTTCATCTACAATGTCATCGGCCTGCCGCTGGCCGCCCTGGGTCTGCTCGACCCGGTCTATGCCGGCGCCGCCATGGCCTTTTCCAGCGTCAGTGTCCTGGCCAATGCCCTGCTGCTCGGCCGCTGGCGCCCGTCCGGAGACCTCCCCTCATGAACATCGGTCAGGCCGCCAAGGCCAGCGGGCTCACCGCCAAGATGCTGCGCTACTACGAGCGGATCGGCCTGCTGGCCCCCGCCGGACGGACCGACAGCGGCTATCGCCAGTACGGCGCCGAAGACCTGCGGGTGCTGGCCTTCGTCCGCCGTTCGCGGGAGCTGGGCTTCAGTCTGGAAGAGATCCGCCAGTTGCTCAGCCTCTGGCAGGACAGGCAACGCGCCAGTGCCGACGTCAAGGCGCTGGCCAAGCGGCACATCGCCGAGCTGGATCTGAAGATCGCCGAACTGACCCGCCTGCGCAGCACCCTCGGCGAGCTGGTCTCCTGCTGCCATGGCGACGCCAGCCCCGAGTGTCCGATCCTCGATACCCTCGGCGGCTGACGCAACCGCCGAGGGCTCGCGGGGTCCATCTTTCTATCTCCCCGCTGCCGAGGTCGAGTCCATGCATACCCTGCACCACTACCAGATCAGTTACCGTTTCAACGGCGAACCCCTCACTCACGAGCTGGAGAGCTTCGAGCCGGTCACCGAAGAGGAAGCCGTACTGCAGCTGCTGATCAAGCACGTCGAGGAACCCCAGGTGGTGGTCGATGCGCCCTGGGAACGCCATGCTCAGCCGAGCATCGCCCGGCGCGCCCAGGAAGCCGGGCTGAGCGACATCGAGGTCAGCCAGCGGGACTGACGGCCGGCCCGGGCGGGTAGCTTTGCGCTATAATTCCGCGCTTTTGCCCCCTTCGCCGGAGACCTTCATGACCCTGCCTCGCCTGCGCCTCAAAGCCAATGCCGACCGCCGTCTGCGCGCCGGGCACCTCTGGGTGTACAGCAACGAGGTGGACGTCGTCGCCACCCCGCTGACCGCCTTCGAGCCGGGCGATCAGGCCATCCTGGAAACCACCAGCGGCAAGCCGCTGGGCCTGGTGGCGCTGTCGCCCAACAACCTGATCTGCGCCCGCCTGTTCTCCCGCGACACCGGCTACCTGCTGGACAAGTCGCTGCTGGTGCACCGCTTCAAGGTCGCCCTGAGCCTGCGCGAGCGGCTGTTCGGCAGCCACTGCTATCGCCTGGTCTATGGCGATTCGGATTTCCTGCCGGGTCTGGTGGTGGATCGCTTCAACGACATCCTGGTGGTGCAGATCGCCTCGGCGACCATGGAGCGCCAGCGCGACGCCATCCTGGCCGCCCTGCTGCAGGTGTTCAAGCCTCACGGCGTGCTGTGGAAGAACGACGGCAGCGCCCGCGCGGCCGAGGGCCTTTCCAGCTACGTGGAAGTGGCCTATGGCGAGGTCCCCGACTGGGTGGCGCTGGAAGAGAACGGCGTGCGTTTCGAGGCGCCGGTGCGCGAAGGCCAGAAGACCGGCTGGTTCTATGACCACCGCCTGAATCGGGCGCGCCTGGCGCCCTATGTCCAAGGCAAGCGGGTGCTCGACCTGTTCAGCTACATCGGCGGCTGGGGCGTGCAGGCCGCGGCCTTTGGCGCCAGTGAGGTCATGTGCGTGGATGCCTCGGGCTTCGCCCTCGACGGCGTGGAGCGCAATGCCACCCTCAACGGCCTGGCGGAAAGGCTGGTCTGCGTCGAAGGCGATGTCTTCGAGGCGCTCAAGGAACTCAAGGCCGGCGAAGAGAAATTCGACGTCATCGTGGCCGACCCGCCGGCCTTCATCAAGAAGCGCAAGGACCTTAAGAACGGCGAAGCCGCCTATCGTCGCCTCAACGAACAGGCCATGCGGCTGCTGAACAAGGACGGCATCCTGGTCAGTGCCTCCTGTTCCATGCACCTGCCCGAAGACGACCTGCAGAACATCCTGCTCGGCAGCGCCCGTCATCTGGACCGCAACCTGCAGATCCTCGAACGCGGTGCCCAGGGCCCGGATCACCCGGTACACCCGGCGATCCCGGAGACCCGCTACATCAAGAGCCTCACCTGCCGGCTGCTGCCCAGCTAAGGCGCCAGGCAAAAAGAAAGCCGGACCACGTCCGGCTTTTTCTTGCGTGTTCGACTGTCAGCTCAAGGCACGAATCAACTCGTCCTTCTTCATCCGCGAACGACCACGAATATCCTGCTCGGCGGCCTTCTTCACCAGTTCGTCGCGGGTCATGTCGCTGAGCGAGGTGCTGCCGCTGCGCGAACGCCGTGCCGAGGCCCGCCCGCTGTTGGGCGACTGGCCCTGCTTGGTGGCCACCGCCCGCCGCGCGGAGTCCTTGCGATCCGCGCGCTTGGCGGTCCCGCTCTTGCTCTTGCCGGAGCCCGCCTTTTCACCACCGCCGGACTGCTTGTTCACCGTCGCCCAGGCCCGCGCTTCGGCTTCCTCCTTGGAGACGCCCTTTTTCTCGTAGCTCTCCTCGATGTGCTCGGCCTTGCGTTCCTGTTTGTCGCTGTACTTGGACTTGTCGCCGCGGGGCATGGCAGTCTCCTGGCTAGTCTTCCGCCTTGATGGTGGCCACATCGGCTGCCTTCACCCGTACATGACGACCCGCCACGTCGGTGAATTCATAGAAGCCGTCGGCCGTCTTGGTGTTGGGACGATCTTCGGTGATGTACTGGGTACCGTCCTGCAGGGTCACCACCGTCTCGGTGGAACAGGCCGTCAGCCCCAGCAGGGTCAGGGCCAGCAATCCACCGCTTAGCAGGCGCTTCATGGCGCTTCCGGCGAGACGCGATGGATGGACACATCGTGCAGCGCCACCAGCGCCTGACCGGACTCGATATCGGCCAGGTGGAAGCGCTCGTCGTTGATCGCATCCAGGTGCCGGCAGGCCAGTTCGCGGACCACGTCGGTGATGGGTACGTCGAGATTGCTGATACGGTCGGTATAGCTTTCGCCCAGCAACTTGTAGTGGATTTCGTATTGGCTATCGGTGTCGTCACGCATGAGAGGTCTCCGCGAAAAGGCTGCCCGACTCGGGTTATTTCTATAGAGCCCGGGCAACCAGAGCGGTTCTTTTCCGCCCGTCAGACGCCGCCGAACGGTCGTCTGTCAAGTACCGCGAACCCGCTCTAGCGCAAGAGTTCAACGCCCTGCGCGCATCTGCTGCAACAGGGTGCTGCACTGGGCGCCCTGCTCGTTGCTCGGCGCCACCAGTGCCAGCAGACCGGCGGCCGGCGCCGCGAAGGTGGCGAGCAGTGCCGCCGCCGCGCCGCGGGCCGCCAGCGGCAGCGCCTTCACCCCTGGCGATGGATTCTTCAGGGTACCGCGCACATAGAGCGGCGAGCGCAGCGAGAAGATGCGCAGGCCCTTGCTGTGGGGATCGACGGTGAGATCCAGTCGTTCGCTCGCCAGGTTGATGGTGCCGGTGATGTTGATCAGGGCGTTCTCGGTGTCGAGCACGAAGACCTGGGGCTGCACCAGGCCCTTCTTGAAATCGAGATCGGCGACCGCGCAGTTGATCTCCACCTCGTCATCGCCGAACAGCCGATCGACCAGATAGTTGCCGACGTTGAGTCCGGCGAGCTCCATCAGGCTGCGGCTGATGCGGCCGTCGTTCATCAGCAGCTTGAGTTCGCCGTTGCTGGTGCCGAGCAACGCCGCCACCGAGTTGCCGGTGCCACTCAGGGTGGCATCGCCATTGAGTTCGCCCATGCTGCGCTTCATGGTCTCCACGGTGGGGAACAGCTGGTTCAACTTGACCCGGCGCACATGCAGATCGACCCGCCCCTGCAGGGGCGTCTTGTCGCCTTCCAGGCGCACCGTGGTGTTCAGATCACCCCCGGCCACGCCGAAACGCAGGGGGTCGAGCAGCAGCACGCCATCGGTCAGGCGCACGTGGGTGTTGAGATCGGTGATCGGCAGCTGCGCGTTCTGCACGATGCGCTTGCCAGTGAAACGCACGTCCGCATCCATGGCGCGCCAGCGCTCGGTGCGGAATTCGGAGACCGGCAGGGCCTTGTCCGCCGGCTGCTTGCTGGTTTCGCCCTTGGCCGCCTGCTGTTCCTTGGTATCGGCGCCGATCAGCGGCGCCAGGTCCTCGAACAGCAGCTGATCGGAGCGCAGGGTGCCACTGAGCTTGGGCCGTGGCTTGCCGCCGGTGAACAGCACCTCGCCGTGCAGGTCGCTCTTGCCGACCCGGCCATTGAAGTCTTCGTAGCTGAAGCGCGCGCCCGCCGGATCGTTGAGCTTGACCGTGAGATGGCCATCGGTGGCATAGGGCGCCGTCTCCGGCAGGGTGACCCCGGTCAGCGGATAGAGCTGCGCCAGGCTCTTGCCTTCCAGCACCAGGTGCAGATCCAGGGCGCCCAGGCGCCGCGGATCGGTCAGGGTGCCAAAGACCTGGGCACGGGTCTCGCCGGCGCGGGCATCGAGCTGGATGGGGAAAGGCACATCGGCGTCCTGCAGCGCCAGCAGTCCGCCGATCTGGCCACGGCCACTGACCGGCACCTGCTTGTAGCTGCCTTCCACCGCCAGGGCGAACTGGAAGGGCTGGGTCTGCTTGACGTGGGAGCGCTGGCGCGAGGTGCCCTGCTTGCCCACCAGGTCGGCATAGGCGATGGGGGCGTCCAGGGAGGTGATCCGCGCGCGCAGCCGGGTGGCGGTCTGGGCATCGTCGAAGCCGACCTGGCCGGCGTCGAAGCCGATGGTGCCGATGTCCACGGTCCAGGCCGAGGGTTCGGCCTTGGGGTCCTTCTCCGCGGTCTCGAAGGTCCAGCTGTTGCGGCCATCGGCCAGCCGCTGGGCATTGACCACCGGCCCCGTGAGGTCGATGCGCGGGATATAGATCTGCTTGGCCAAGAGCGCCAGCGGCGAGATCCGCAGCTGCACCCGGTCGAGGTGAACGAAGGTCTTTTCCTTGGCCCAGTCCGGATTGCCCAGGGTCAGGTCTTCGGCGGCGATGTGCGGCCAGGGAATCCAGGCGCGCCAGCCGCCCTGATCCGGCTCGCGGTGCCAGACCACGCCCAGGTTGCCCTCGATGGCGAAGGGGCGGTGCAAGGCGCTCGACACCTGCTCGTTAATGGTCGGCTTGAGCCGATTCCAGTCGAAGGTGGCGAGCACCACCACCAGCACTACGAGCAGCAGCAGGATGATTCCCAGCAGCCAGGCGAGGATCTTGCGTGGGCGCGTCATGGCCGCCTCCTTGGATTTCCGTTCCCTCTTGGGTCTGCTCAGCGCAGCGGGGTTCCCTGGATAGACATCATGTCTTGCGCTGACGCAGTGCCAGCAGCGCCACCGCCACCCCGATCAGGGTCAGCAGCAGCAGGCTGCCGCGCAGGCCCACCTGCCCCGCCACGGCGCCGATCAGCGGCGGACCGAGCAGAAAGCCGAGATAGCCGGCCGTGGCGGTCATGGCGATGCCGGCAGCCGGTGTCTCGGCCACCTGGCCGGCGGCGCTGAAGGCCGCCGGTACCACATTGGACAGGCCCAGGCCGACCAGGGCGAAGCCGAGGATCGCGGTCCCGGGCGCCGGCAGGAGGACCGCCAGGGCCAGCCCCAGGGTCGCCAGCAGGGCGCCGCCTACGATCACCCGAGGACCGCCGAAGCGGCCGCGGATGCCGTCGCCGAACAGCCGGCCCACCAGCATGGTCAGCGAAAAGGCCGCATAGCCCAGGGTGGCCACCACCGGACTCGCCCCGCCCACCTGGCCCAGGTAGACGGCGCTCCAGTCGGTCATGGCGCCTTCCAGCATCAGGCAGCCCAGCGCGATCAGCCCCAGTGCCAGCACTCGCCGATCTGGCAGGCGCAGGGCATGACTGACCGGACTGCGATCGCCTTCGTCCAGCGCCAGGGCGGCGGGCAGGGCCAGCACCAGCGCCACCAGGGCGGCGGCCAGCAGTACCGCCAGTGCCGAGGCGCCCAGGTGCAGCACCAGCGCCCCCAGGCCGGCGCCGAGAAAGCCACCCAGGCTGAAGGCGGCATGGAAGGACGACATCAGCGGACCGTTCCAGCGGCTTTCGACATCGCTGGCATGGGCGTTCATGGCCACGTCGATCAATCCGTTGCAAGCGCCGAGCAATAGTGCGCAGGGCAGCAGCCAGCCCAGCGACGGCGCCACCCCGGGCCCGCTCAGCACCAGCACGAAGGTCAGGATGCCCAGGCGGGTCAGGCGGCCGGTCCCTCCCAGGCGCGGCACCAGCACCCCGGCGAAGGGCATGGTCAGCAGGGCGCCGAGGGCGACCGCCAACAGCACCAGACTCAGCTGGCCGTCGCCCAGCAGCAGATCGCGCTTGAGTTCGGGAATGGCCGCCGCCCAGCCGCCGATCCCGCAGCCGTTGGCGAGAAAGACGGTAAAGGTGGCGCGGCGCTGGCGACGCAAAACGGCGGAAGTCATGGCGATCCTTGGGTGAGCGGGCTAGCGGTCGCTGGCGAGCGAATGCAATTGCAGCCCGGCGTCACGATAGGGTTGCAGACGCTCCTCGCTCAGCCCCGGTTCCAGCACCAGGTGGTTCAGCTGATCGAGGCGGAGCACGTGATAGAAGGCCACGCTGTCGAGCTTTTCGGCGGTCACCGCGACGGCGACCTGACCGCTCTGCTCGGCCACGGCCACCTTGAATTCGGCTTCTTCCAGGTCGAAGCCGGTCACCCCGGTTTCCACCGCCAGGGCGCAGGTCCCGAGAAAGGCCAGATCGGCGCGCACGCCGCGCAGATCGCGCAGCGCCCGGGCACCCAGGCAGGCACCCGATTCCGGCGCGGCCAGGCCGCCGATCATCAGCACCCGGATGCCCGGGCGCTGCAGCAGCGCCGCGGCGATCACCGGCGCATTGGTGGCCACGGTCAGGTCGAGATCCGTGGGCAGCGCCTGGGCGATGGCCAGATTGGTCGAGCCGGCATCCAGCAACAGCAGTTGCCCGCGCTGCACCAGCCTGGCCGCGGCCAGGCCCAGCGCCTGCTTGGCCGCCTCGTCCTGGCCGATACGCGCCGGCAGCGCCTCCGGTGGCGTCAGCAGCGAGAGCGCCCCGCCATACACCCGGCGGCACAGCCCCTGGCGGGCCAGCTCACGCAGGTCGCGACGCACGCTGTCTTCGGAAATGCCCCAGGTCGCGGCCAACTCGGCGGACAGGACCCGGCCCTGTTCGCGCAGCAGGGCCAGGATCGCGGCCTGGCGTTCTTCGGGAAGGTGAATGGCAGTCATGGCTGATACTCCAGGAGGATCAGCAGATCATGCACAATCATTTACGAACGTGCAACATCATGCACTGGATGACATCTTGCTCCTGGCATCCAGCCAGCGGCCGCCAAAGACGTTGATCAGCAGGCCGAGCATGACCGCCACGCCACCCACCTCCTGCTGGAGGGTCATCTGCTCACCGAGCAACACGGCGGCCGAGGTCAGCCCCACCACCGGCACCAGCAGGGAAAAGGGCGCCACCTGGCCAGCCGGATAGCGTGACAGCAGCCGACTCCAGATGCCGTAGCCGACCAGGGTGGCGATAAAGGCCAGGTAGACGATGGCGAAGATCGAACCGGCCGACAGCGAGGTCAGCGCCGTGGCGATCTGCTCGGGACCTTCCAGTAGCAGCGACAGGACGAAAAAGGGAATGGGCGGAATCAGGCTGCCCCAGACCACCAGGCCGAGCATGTCCACCTTGCCGATCTTCTTGGTGACGATATTGCCCAGTCCCCACATGGCCGCCGCTGCCAGGGTCAGCAGGAAGCCGGCCAGGGTCATGGTGACGCCATGCTCGGTACCGATCAGCAGCAGGCCCAGCGCCGCCACCAGCAGCCCGACCAGGCTCGCCCGGCGCACCTTCTCACCGAGAAAGGTCGCCGCGAATGCCAGGGTGAAGAAGGCCTGGGCCTGCAAGACCAGCGAGGCCAGCCCCGCCGGCATGCCCACGTACATGGCCGAGAACAGGAAGGCGAATTGACCCAGGGAAATGGTCAGGCCGTAGGCCAGCAGCAGTCGCCAGGACACCTGGGGACGCCGCACGAAGAGGATGGCCGGAAAGGCCGCCAGGCAGAATCTCAGGGTGCCCAGCAGCATGGGCGGCACGCCATGCAGGCCGAGCTTGATGACGACGAAGTTCACCCCCCAGGCCAGAATGACGACCAGTGCCAGCAACAGATCCCGGGGTGCCATCGACAACTCCTTGAACGCATTCAGATAGTTAGGCGGCTACCCTACTCCTTTGCGCCCGCGCTGCGGCGTCACAGTTGCACACAAATTCGGCCAGTCACTCTGCATGAAAAGAAAAACCGCAGCCTGGGCTGCGGTTCGTCGGGATCAGGCGCTGCGCTTGTCACGCAGGGGGTCATGACCCCAGTTCATCAGCGACTTGCGCCAGCGCGAGTCTTCGATGTCGCCGTCCGGTCGCTGCTTGAGGTGGCGATGCACATAGCCGATGACCTTGCGCATGGCCTTGTAGTCGTCGTCTTCCAGCTCGGCCTGGCGCTTGCCCTTGAGCTCGAGGATGCGCTCACCCATGGCATGACCGACCGCCTTGCCGTCGTTGGCGGCCTTGACCTTCTTGCCACCCTTGGTCATGCCCACGCCCTTGCTGGTGTCACCGCTGAGCCATTTGCGCAGCTGACTCGGGGTCATGTTGACCACCTGCTTGAACTCGCTGCGGACCTCTTTCTTGTCGTCTTTCTTGTCGTCGTTGGAAGCCTTCTTGGTGCTCATTTTTCACCTGCCTTTTGCAACGCCTTCACCAGTTCGTCTTTCTTCATGCGCGACCGGCCCCGCACCTCGCGACGCGCCGCACGCTTCATCAGCTCGTCCTTGGTCAGACCGGCCAGGCCCGACTCACGCGCCGCCGCCGTCTTGCGCGCCACGTCGGCCGGCTGCTTGGAATGCTGCTTGCCGCGGCGCGTGTCACGGCGCTTCTTGGCGGTGGTGCGCTGGTACTCTTCCTTGCTCAGGGAGTCGCGGGCCTTTTCCGGCAGATAGCGCTCGCCGGTCTCCTCGGACTTCTTGCCGGAGCGGGTATCCCACTTCTCGTCGGTCCACTGCTGCAGATGATTGTCCTTGCCCTTGCCGCCCTGGTATTCACCACCGCGCTTCTGGTACTCCTGAGAGGCCAGCTGCGCCTTGCGCGCCGACCACTGACCGGGCTTGCCGCCCTTGTCGCCCTCGGTAATCTCTTTCTTCACCTTTTCCCAGAGTTCGGGATCGCTCTTCTTGGCCGTCGCACTCATGGCTCACCTCAGGTTGGGGGTCACTGCAGTCGCTGTCTCTAGGATGACTGTCCAACCGAAACGGGGGTTCGCGCCAGGCGACGAATGCCCCTACCCTGCGTCTTCCGGTATCCAGAGAAAGCCATGTCCCTCGCCACCCTGCTCCGCCGTCGCCTGATCCCGCTGCTCTTCGTCACCCTGCTGGTCGGGGTCGGGGTCCCCTATGGCTGCTCGGAACTGGCCTATCGCGAACGCCAGTGGGTGTTCAGCATCGAGCCGGGCAATGCCAGCTGGTTCACCGGCGTGCCGGAAGGCGTCCGCCAGTTCAACCTGCCGGTGCCGGACGGCCTGACCGGCACCGACTACCTGCACGCCTGGTGGTGGCCCGCCCGCCGTCCGGACGCCCCCACCCTGCTCTATCTGCACGGCACCCGCTGGAATCTCACCGCCCAGGTCCGGCGCATCGCCACCCTGCGGCAACTCGGCTATTCGGTGCTGGCCATCGACTATCGCGGCTTTGGCGAAAGTCCTGGCGACGTGCCCTCCGAACGCAGCGTCTACCAGGACGCCCGGGTCGCCTGGAAGCACCTGCAGAGCCTGCAGCCGGATCCCCGCAAGAGATACATCTACGGCCACTCACTGGGCGGCGCCGTGGCGGTGGACCTGGCCTGGCGCATCGGCCGCGACGGGGATCCCACCGGCGACTACCCCGCCGCGGCCGGTCTGATCATCGAATCCACCTTCACCACCCTGGCCGATGCCGCCTCGGCGGTGGTCGACACCCGCTTTCCCCTGCGCTGGCTGATGTCGGAGAAATTCGATTCCCTGGACAAGATCCCGGACATCCATATCCCGGTGCTCATCGTCCACGGCAGCGACGATCGCTATGTCCCTCCCCGCTTCAGCGAAGCCCTCTATGCGGCGGCCCGGCCGCCCAAGCGCCTGCTGCTGATCCCCGGCGGGACCCACTCCAACAGCATGGTGATAGGCACGCGCGACTATGCCGCCGCCTTGCGCGAGCTGTTCGGCGGCGCGCACCTGAGTGAAGCGGAAAAGGAGCAATCATCGACGGGAGGCTAGAGACTTTCTGAAAGGCATCGACGGCGCTGATAGTCACTATCTCGCCAGTCTATTTTTTTCGAGCGGTCCTGCTCGGGATACTGAACTCACTCCAGCACAGTTTCCCCAGAGGACACCATCATGAACCTGCGTATCGCCTTCGGTTTCGCCCTGACCGCCCTGGCCCTGAACACCTTCGCCCAGGACTTCGCCTTCACCCCCAGCGCCGCCACCCAGGTCGCCGAGGAATCCAGCCAGCGCCCGCTGGGCCAGCTGATCAAGCAACAGCAGCAGCGCCTGCAGCAGCGCACCCTGGCCGAAGAGTCCAGCCTGCGTCCCCTGGGTGAAGTCATCAAGCAGCAGCAACGCGAGGTGCAGGAACGCCGGATCGCCGAGGAATCCAGCCTGCGCCCCCTGGGCCAGGTAATCGAAGGCCAGCAACAGCGCCTCGGTGACGATACGGTGGCCGAAGAATCCAGCCAGCGTCCCATGGGTCGGCTGATCGACCGTCAGCAGCATCGCCTGCAGGATGACGCCCTGGCCGAAAACGGTTCGGCCCAGACCCTCGACCGCCTGATCAAGGCCGGCCAGACCCGCCAGGCCTGAGTCCTAGCCGTCCCTTCCTGCCCGGCCTTGCGCCGGGCTCGCTCAGTGGCTCTTCTCGCTACCCGGCCCGATACTGGCCGGCGCCTCCACCACCAGCTCCTGCGGCACCTCGTCGATGCGCGGATCCAGTGCCGCTGCCATCGGACTCACCGTATCCGGCATGGCCACGTGATGTAGCGGCGCCTCGTCCAGCCGGTGTTCGCCACTGACGAAGCGGGGCTGCACGAAGACGATCAAAATCACGGCATAGGCCGAGGTCAGCACATAGAAGGTGCCCGGGCCGAAATGCTCCATGGCCGCACCGGCCAGCAGCGGCCCGATACAGGCACCCACGCCATAGGTGGTCAGCAGCATCGCCGACAATTCCACGCGCCGCTCGGGTTCGACATGGTCGTTGGCAAAGGCCGTCGCCAGCGGATAGAGGGTGAACAGCAGCATGCCCGAGACGAAGCCCGCGGCCAGCAGCCAGGGATAGGGCAAGGTGATCAGTCCCCACAGCGGTACCGCCGCCAGGCACAGCAACACCGCATTGGCGCGGATCAGCTTGCAGCGATCGAGGCGATCCGACAGCCAGCCCAGCGGCCACTGGGCGCAGAACCCCGCGACAATGCACAGCCCCACATAGAAGCTCGATTGCGCCGTATCCAGGCCACTGCGACTGGCGAACACCGGCGCCAGGCCATAGAAGCCCCCCACCAGCAGCCCCGCGGTAAAGATGGTCACCAGCGACTGGGGCACCCGCTGCCAGAAGAAACGGATCTCCAGCGGTGCCGCCACCAGCTTGGCCGGGTGCACCCGCCGGGTCATGGCCAGGGGAATCAGGCAGGAGGCGAAGCAGATGGCCACCAGCAGCAGCGGCTTGTAGTCGAGTTGCGGATGCCAGGCCAGCAGCGCCTGGCCGATCACCAGCCCCAGGTCCACCGCCACCATGTAGCCGGCGAACACCTTGCCACGCTGGTGATTTTCCGCCTGCTCGTTGAGCCAGCTCTCGATCACCATGTACTGATTCATCATCACCACGCCCATGACGAATCTGAGCGCGATCCAGACGTTCAGGTCATCGATCAGGGCATGGATGAGCACGGTGACCGTTGCCGCACCGGCGCAGGCCACATAGGAGCGGATATGGCCGACACTGGCGATCAGTCGATGGCCGAACTTGCCGCCGCACACCAGCCCGAAGTAATAGGCCGCCATCAGGGCGCCGGTCCACAGGTCCCCCGCCCCCTGCTCGGTCAGTCGCAGACCGATATAGGTGGTGAAGAGACCGGAGCCGGCCAGCATCAGGAGGGTGGCGAAATAGAGCGCAGGAAAGGTAACGAGAGGGCTGAACATCAGGGATCACATGAAGAGAAACGAAAAAGCCGGAGCGGAGCAGCGGTGCTGAGCGTCGGGATGGGGGAAGGGAAAGCTGTCGAATGCAGGTATGCCGGACTACTCCGGCTCTTGCCGCCGATTGGTCTCGGTACGCTGGCGCTGCCGCCACTGGTCCAGATAGACCACCTGGCCATGCTCGGGCTTGGCCTGATAGGCAGGCGCCGAAGCCACTACCGAATCGGCCGTCGGGCGTTCGACCTCGGGTACCACGAAGGGGGCGAATTCGACCTTGGCCAGGGTCTTGCCGAACAGGGCCAGAGAGGCGTCGAGCCGCTCCTCCCCCGTCACGGTGAATTCGAAGGAAAACAGTCGCGCCAGGCGCTTGCGTCCCTTGGCATCGGCCAGCCAGCGAAAGCGCGAGAAAGCCACGGCGCCATCGAGCAGCAGCACCTTGCGCCGACGACACTCCTGCTCGGCCAGCAGCAGCGCGCGCTCGCGAATGCCATGGGCATGCCAGAACCACAGACCAATGCCGACCGCGCCCAGCAACAGGCAGAGATTACCTAGCGTCAGCATCTTCGCTCCTCATCGAAGGGTACCGCCGTCACTGACGCCGCGCAGCGTCACCAGATGCCGTCTCGTTCAACAGGCGAATGTTCTCACGCTCGCCTTTGTACAGCGCCAGAGGGGCGATTTCCTTACCCAGCAACGGCACCTGCTGTTGGTGCCATATGTAGTAGAAAACGTTCAGTACCACCAATAGCAGAAACAACCAACGCATCATTCGTTCTCGAGCGGACACGCCAAAGCCAATCCAGCAAACACCATATCGGGCACGATCCGCGCGCCCGGAACGACATGTTTGACCAGTTCCGCGTCACCCCCGGTCAGAAAGATCTCGCACCCTTCGGCGAACATTTCCTGAGCCAGTTCGTACTGGGTACGGACGAAACCCTTGAGCATGTACAGACACCCACGCTCCACGGCCTCGATGGTCGTGCGTCCCGGCGCCTCGTAGCGTTCACCACTGGCCCAATGTGGATCGTAGCGGATCCGACGGGTATGGGTCTGCAGTTCCCGACGCATCAACGGAATCCCCGGACAGATGAACCCTCCCTGATGCTCGCCCTGGGCATCGACCAGATCCGCGGTGACCGCCGTCCCCAGGTCCAGGACCACGCAGGCCTTGCCCTCGGCCAACTGCACCGCGGCCAGGATCACCAGCCAGCGATCCATGCCCAGACGCTGATGGTCACGATAGCCATTGCGCACGCCATTCCATACCTCGACCGGCAGGGCCTGGTGACAGGCGATGCCAAAGGTGGCGGTGAGCCGCTCCTTGAGCTGCTGGGTCTCTTCGTCGCTGCGCACGCTGACCAGCCGGCAGGCCGCCAGGGCAGGACTGTCCGACTGGGAAAGCGCCGCGATCAGGGCGTCGTCGCTGTCGACGATGCCGGTATCCACCACCTCGGCACCGGCCGCGAGAAGGCGCCACTTGATGAGGCTGTTACCGCAATCGAGTTCAAGAATCATGATCTAGGCTCAGGCTCAATTCGCCACCGCTGAATGCCTGCGTCTGACCGTCTACATGCATGAGAATAGCCCCATCTTCGGCAACTCCTGCCACTGTGCCCTGGATACAGCGAACCCCCGAAGAAAGGGTTACCGCTCGACCTTGCCAGCCATGATAACGCTCCCACTCGCTGCGCAGGGCGGCGAATCCGGACCGGCGATGAATCTGCCACAGACTGTCGATTTCCCGGAGCAGCAGGCTGGCGACCTGGTTGCGGTCCTGCAGACCGCCCAAGGCCTCGGCCATGGAGATCCACGGCTGATCGATGTTGTCAGCGAGGCGCATGTTGACGTTGATGCCGATACCGATGATGGCCTGGCAGACGTCCTGCGGATCACCCGATAACTCGATGAGGATGCCGGCCAGCTTGCGCCCCCGGACCAGGACGTCGTTGGGCCACTTCAGGCAGGCGTCCTCGACGCCCAGCTGTTGCAGGGTACGGATCACCGCCAGGCCCATGGTCAGGCTCAGGGCCTGCAGTTTCTGGATCCCGCCCGGGCTGGAGACCACGGCGGTGAGATAGAGATTCTTGCCATAGGGGCTGACCCAGGCGCGGCCACGACGACCACGACCGGCCTGCTGATGCTCAGCCAGCAAGGCGAATGGCGGTTGCTGCTGAGGCAGACGGCGTTGCGCCTCGGCATTGGTGGAGTCTATGGAGGCCAGGACCGTTACCGGCCAACCGCCCTCCTGCGCGATCCGCTCGGCATCGAGCAGCGACAGGGGCTCCTCCAGGCGGTAACCCCGTCCCGGAACCTTGAACACCTCGACGCCCAAGTCATCTTCCAGCGTCTTCAGCCGCTTCCAGATGGCACTTCTGGAGACGCCCAAGGCTTCACCAAGCTCGACGCCGGAATGAAATTTTCCATCACTCAGCAGTTTCAGCAACGGCATCCCGAACTCCGTTCGACTTTCTT
>NZ_QBIZ02000027.1:0-50490 GCF_003057735.2 Pseudomonas sp. RIT411 | reverse complement strand
CAAAATGCCGCGCACCTCATCCGGTAGGTGGGGTTGAGCGCAGCGAAGCCCAACAGCAAAGGGCTCACTTCTTCTCGCGGGTGACCTTCTCGTACCACAGCGAGTGGTGCTTCTTCGCCCAGGCCCGGCTCACCCAGCCGGTCATCATCGCGGTCACCGAACCCTTGATCCAGATCCCGGCATAGATGTGCACGATGATCGACAGTACCAGCACGAAGGCGGCGACGGCATGGGCCAGGGCGCCCAGGCGGATCACCGGGATGGGGAACAGGTGGGCGAAGTACTGCCGCCAGATGACCACGCCGCTGACCAGCAGCACCAGCATGCAGGCCAGCAGCACCCAGAACAGGATCTTCTGCCCGGGGTTGTACTTGTCGATCGGCGGCAGCTTTTCCTCGCGGTTGTTCAGGACGTCGTTGATCTGCTTGAGCCACTGGGCGTCCTCGCGACCGATCTTGTTGTGCCGCCAGAAGCGGATCACCAGAAAGGCGAAGAACACGAACATCGCCACACCCATGAAGGGGTGCAGGATGCGCGTCCAGGTGCCGCCGCCGAACAGGTTCGAAAGCCAGAACAGCGCGGGATGGAACAGCGCCAGTCCCGACAGCCCGGCCATGAAGAACAGGATCGCCACGATCCAGTGGTTGGTCCGCTCGTTGGCGTTGTAACGCTGGATTTCAGGTTTCATCTCGATCTCCCAGGACGCCCCCGGCCAAGCCGGGGGCGTACCCCTGCTAGGGCTGCTTGTCGTGCGGATCGAAGATCTGCACGGACGGACTCAGCTGCTTGACCTCGCCCCTGGGCGCATCGCCCTCGGGACGGGGCGGCGCCTCGACCACCTCGTCGTCGTCGTCGGTCCGGTTGGGGCCGACACGCACGTAGTGGAAGAAGCCGGCCAGCACCGCCGCGCCCATGGCGAACAGCGCCAGGGGCTTGGTGAAGCCCTTCCACAGGCCCACCGTGGGGCTGATGGTCGGGTCCTTGGGCAGGTGGTTGTACAGCTGCGGCTGGTCGGCATGGTGCAGCACGTACATGACGTGGGTGCCCCCTACCCCAGCCGGGTCGTACAGACCGGCGTTCTCGTAGCCGCGGCTCTTTAGATCGACGATGCGCTCGGCGGCGTGCTCCTTCATGGCGTCCTTGGTGCCGAAGGTGATGGCGCCGGTCGGGCAGGTCTTCACGCAGGCCGGCTCCAAGCCGACCCCGACCCGGTCCGAACACAGCGAGCACTTGTAGGCCTTGTTGTCCTTCTTCGAGATCCGCGGGATATCGAAGGGACAACCGGCGATGCAGTAGCCGCAACCGATGCAGTGGTCCTGGTTGAAGTCGACGATGCCGTTGGCGTACTTGACGATGGCCCCCGGACTCGGACAGGCCTTGAGGCAACCCGGCTCGGCGCAGTGCATGCAGCCGTCCTTGCGGATCAGCCACTCCAGTTTGCCGGCCTCGTCCTCGTGCTCAGTGAAGCGCATCAGCGTCCAGGAGTCCGCGGTGAGGTCCGCCGGGTTGTCGTAGGTGCCATGGGTATGGCCCACCTCGTCGCGCAACTCGTTCCATTCCGAGCAGGCGACCTGGCAGGCCTTGCAACCGATGCACTTGGACACGTCGATCAGCTTGGCCACTTCCGCCTGGGTGCGCACCGAGGTGTAGGCCGTGGTGGTCGCGGAGCGGGCATAGATATCCTGACTGGCCATCACGCTTTCTCCACGTTGACGAGGAACGACTTGAACTCGGGTGTCTGGGTGTTCCCGTCACCCACGAAGGGGGTCAGGGTGTTGGCCAGATAGCCCATCCGCGCCACGCCGGAGAAGCCCCAGTGGATGGGGATGCCGACGTGGTGCACCGTCTCGCCGTTGACCTGCAGCGGGCGAATGCGCTTGGTCACCACCGCCTTGCAGACGATGTGGCCGCGCTTGGAGGTGACGCGCACCAGATCGCCGGCGGCGATGCCCTTCTGCTTGGCCAGCACCTCGCCGATCTCGACGAATTGCTCCGGCTGGATGATGGCGTTGAGGCGGCAGTGCTTGCTCCAGTAGTGGAAGTGCTCGGTCAGGCGGTAGGTGGTGGCCGCATAGGGGAAATCCTTGCGATCACCGAAGTCCGCCCAGTCGTCCTTGAGCACCCGCGCCGCCGGGCTGTTGAGGGCCTTGCGGTTGTTGGGGTGCAGCGGGTTGACGCCGATGGGGGTCTCGAACGGCTCGTAGTGCTCCGGGAAGGGCCCTTCAGCCATCTTGTCCAGGGCGAAGAAGCGCGCCACCCCTTCGGGGTTCATGATGAAGGGACTCATGCCATCGGCCGGCTTGGCGTCGATCTTGTAGTCGGGCACGTCGGTACCGCCCCACTTCTGCGCCTTGTCGTTCCACCACACCAGCTTCTTGCTCGGGTCCCAGGGCTTGCCCTGGAGATCCGAGGAAGCGCGGTTGTAGAGGATGCGTCTGTTGTTCGGCCACGACCAGGCCCAGCCCAGGGTCTGCCCCATGTGGAAGGGATCGCTGTTGTCGCGCCGCGCCATCTGGTTGCCCTGCTCGGTCCAGGACCCGCAGAAGATCCAGCAACCCGAGGCCGTGCTGCCATCGTCCATCAACTGGCCGAAACCGGCGAGTTGCTGGCCGGCCTTGGCCGAGACCGCGCCCTTGGCATCCAGCACATCGGTGACGGCGTAGCCGTTGAACTCCTTGGCGAGTTCTTCCGGTGCCGGCTCCTCGGGCTTGGCGTAGGGCCAGGACAGCCCCAGGATGGGATCGGGGAAGGCCCCGCCCTCCCTGGCATAGGCCTCGCGCAGCTTGAGGAACAGCTCGGACATGATGGCGATGTCGCTGCGCCCTTCGCCGGGTGCCTCGGCGCCCTTGTAGTGCCACTGCAGCCAGCGGCTGGAGTTGACCAGGGAGCCGTCTTCCTCGGCGAAGCAGGTGGTGGGCAGGCGGAACACCTCGGTCTGGATCTCCGCGGTGTTCACATCGTTGTGATCGCCGTGGTTGCGCCAGAACTCGGAGGTTTCGGTGGCCAGGGGGTCCATGATCACCAGCCACTTGAGCTTGGACAGCCCGCGCATCACCTTGGCCTTGTTGGGGAAGGCGGCGATGGGGTTGAAGCCCTGGCAGACATAGCCGTTGACCTGGCCCTTGCCCATCATGTCGAAGTAGCGCAGGACGTCGTAGCCGGCGCCGGTGACATCGACCTTGGGCAACCAGTGGTAGCACCAGTCGTTGTCCTTGGTGGCCTTGTCGCCGTACCAGGCCTTCATCAGGCTGACGTGAAACTTGCCGTAGTTCTGCCAGTAGCTCAGTTGCCCCGGGCGCAGCGGCTTGCTGGCGCGCTTGGTGATGAAGGCGTTGTAGTCCTGCTCGCCGTCACCGCCGATGGTCAGGTAGCCGGGCAGTTGGATCGACAGCAGGCCCAGGTCGGTGAGGCCCTGGATATTGGAGTGACCGCGCAGGGCGTTCATGCCGCCACCGGGCATGCCGATGTTGCCCAGCAGCAGTTGCACCATGGCACCGCAGCGGATGATCTGCGCGCCGATGGAGTGCTGGGTCCAGCCCAGGGCATAGAGGATGGTCATGACGCGACCGGGCGCCGAGGTCTCGGCGATTTCCGCCCAGACCTTCTGGATCGCCTCGGGCGGCGTGCCGCAGGTCTGGCTGGCCACCTCCAGGGTGTAACGGCTGTAGTGCTGCTTCATCAGCTGGAAGACGCAGCGCGGATCCTGCAGGGTCGGATCGATCTTGACGAAGCCGTCGTCGCCGATCTGATAGCCCCAGTTCACCTTGTCGGTGTAGGTGCGCTTCTCCGCATCGTAGCCGTTGTACAGGCCGTCCTCGAAGGTGAAGCCTTCCTTCACCAGGAAGCCGGCGTCGGTGTAGTTGCGGACGTACTCCTGCTGGATCTTGTCGTTCGTGATCAGGTAATTGATCAGCCCGCCCAGGAAGGCGATGTCGCTGCCGGTGCGGATCGGCGCGTAGTAATCCGCCACCGAGGCGGAACGGGTGAAACGCGGATCGACCACGATCAGCCGGGCGTTGTTGTGCGCCTTGGCTTCGGTGACCCATTTGAAGCCGCATGGATGGGCTTCAGCGGCATTGCCGCCCATGATGAGGACGAGATTGGCGTTCTTGATGTCGCTCCAATGATTCGTCATCGCACCACGGCCAAACGTCGGGGCAAGACCTGCCACCGTCGGGCCGTGTCAGACGCGCGCCTGATTGTCGAAGGCCAGCAGGCCCAGACTCCGTGCGATCTTGTGCGTCAGATAACCGGTTTCATTGGAGGACGCCGAGGCGGCCAGAAAGCCCGTGGTCAGCCAGCGATTGACCGTCTGGCCCTTGTCGTTGGTGGCGATGAAGTTGGCATCGCGGTCTTCCTTCATCAGGGTGGCGATGCGCCCGAGCGCCTCGTCCCAGCTGATGCGGGTCCACTCGTTGCTGCCGGGCTTGCGGACTTCGGGGTACTTGAGGCGATTGGGGCTGTGGATGAAATCCAGCAGGCCAGCGCCCTTCGGGCAGAGGGTGCCGCGATTGACCGGGTGGTCGGCGTCGCCCTCGATGTGAATGATGTTCTGGGCCACGTTCTTGGCCCGGTCGCCCATGCTGTACATGATCAGGCCGCAGCCGACCGAACAGTAGGGACAGGTGTTACGGGTTTCCACGGTGTGCGCCAGTTTGAAATGGCGCACCTGGTCGGCAAAGGCGGCTGTGGGAGCCATGCCTAACGCCGCCAGGCTGGATCCCGCAAGGCCGACTCCAGCGACCTTGAAGAATTGCCGACGGTTCATATCCACGGTTCTTATCCTCGTTCAGGCTGGGTCCGGTGCGTAGCCGGACCCTGCACAGAGAGTAACTCAACCGTTTGGCTTATCGAGCGCTTCGCTGTTGTCGCCGATCAATGGAAGTCGGCCTTCCGTCTCCTGATCCGCCGCGGTCTGACGAACGGGGTGGCGAGTGGGCAGCGGATCGCGACTGCTTATCCAGCGGATGTGCAAGGTCAGGGCCTGGCGAAAGGCGTCCGGTAGAGCGGTCCGCTGATCCTGTCGATTCGGCAGCGCCGGAAAGTCATGCTAAGCTCGCTAACTTTCCTCGCGATGCCTCGGACCCCTTCACCATGTCCAAGCGCCTGCCGACGCCGCCATAGCACCACCCCTCCCCCGGTAACCGCCCCTGCGGCGGCTGCCCGTGTCTTGCTGCCCTGTCGTCTCTCCGCGATCGCGCCCCGCCGCGCCATCGCCCGTTCTGGATACGCCATGAAAAGTGTCTCTCCCCGCGCCGACATCCTGGCCGGTCTCACCACGTCCTTTGCCCTGGTGCCCGAGTGCATCGCCTTCGCCCTGGTCGCCCATCTCAACCCGCTGATGGGGCTCTATGGCGCCTTCTTCATCTGTACCCTCACCGCCCTCTTCGGTGGCCGCCCCGGCATGGTCTCCGGCGCCGCCGGCTCCATGGCGGTGGTCATCATCGCCCTGGTGGTGCAGCACGGCGTGCAGTACCTGCTGGCCACGGTGGTGCTCGGCGGCCTGCTGATGATCGGCTTCGGTCTCCTGCGCCTGGGCAAGCTGATCCGTATGGTGCCGCACCCGGTCATGCTGGGGTTCGTCAACGGCCTGGCCATCGTCATCGCCCTGGCCCAGCTGGAGCACTTCAAGCAGGGCCAGACCTGGCTCAGCGGTACCCCGCTGTATCTGATGATCGGCCTGACCGCAGCGACCATGGCCATCATCTGGCTCCTGCCGCGCCTGACCCGCGCCGTGCCGCCGGCCCTGGCAGCCATCCTCGGCGTCGGCCTGGCGGTGCACTTCCTCGACCTGCCGACCCGTACCCTGGGCGACATGGCCCATATCGCCGGCGGCCTGCCGCGGCTGGCGCTGCCCGACATCCCCTGGAGTCTGGAAACCCTGCAGATCATCCTGCCCTATGCGGTGCTGATGGCCCTGGTCGGCCTGCTGGAGACCCTGCTGACGCTGAATCTCACCGACGAGATCACCGAGAGCCGCGGCCGCCCCAATCGCGAGTGCGTGGCGCTCGGCGCGGCCAACCTGGCCTCGGGGCTGTTCGGCGGCATGGGCGGTTGCGCCATGATCGGCCAGACCATGATCAATCTGAGTTCGGGTGGCCGTGGCCGGCTGTCAGGGGTGGTCGCCGGCGTGCTGATGCTGCTCTTCGTGCTGTTTCTCTCGCCGCTGATCGAGCGCATTCCCCTGGCGGCGCTGGTCGGCACCATGTTCGTGGTCGCCCAGCAGACCTTTGCCTGGGCCTCGCTGCGGGTGCTGCACCGGGTACCGCGCAGCGACATGCTGATGATCGTCGCCGTCACCGTGATCACCGTCTTCGCCGATCTCGCCACCGCGGTGCTCTGCGGCATCGTCCTGGCCGCGCTCAACTTCGCCTGGCAGCACGCCCGCCGGCTCTATGCCGACAGCCACCTGGAGGCGGACGGCAGCAAGAGGTACCAGGTGCACGGCACCCTGTTCTTCGCCTCCACCGCCACCTTTCTCAACCAGTTCGATCCGGCCGGCGATCCCGCGAAGGTCGTGGTGGACTGCCGCCACCTGAGTTTCGTCGACTACTCCGCGGTGGCGGCGCTGCATACCCTGCACGAACGCTATGCCAAGGCCGGCAAGCGGGTGCGGGTGCTGCACCTGTCGCAACGCTGCAAGCAGCTGCTGCGTCGCGGCGGGGTGACGGACGACCTCGCCCTCGGCGATTGAACCCCGGACGGCGCCGCCGGGTCTTTCCCAGCAATGTCCTGCTCCCGGAGATCCGCGGCCATGTCCAAGATCCTTGCCTGCCTCGACGGCTCGGCCGTCAGCGCCGCCGTCTGCGACTTCGCCGCCTGGGCGGGCCTCGCCCTGGATGCCCCGCTCACCCTGCTGCATGTACTGGATCAGCGCCGCTTCCCGCGGCCGGGCCAGGCCACGCCGCCGCTGCTGGTCAACCGCGAACACCTGCTCACCGAGCTGGCCGCCCTGGACGCCCAGCGCGGCAATCTCGCCGAAGACCAGGGGCGGCTGCTGCTCGATGCCGCCCAGTTGCGGGTAGAGGAGCAGCAGGCCCGCTGCGCCGGCGCCGTGCTGCAGCACGGTGACCTGATAGGTTCGCTGGAGAGTCTGCAGGAGGATTTCGACCTCATCGTGCTGGGCCGCCAGGGCGAGGACAGCCCGCCCAAGCGGCTGATCGGTCGCCATCTGGAGAGCGCCATCCGCCTCCTGCACCGCCCGCTGCTGGTGGCCGGCCACCTGTTCGTCAAACCCGACGGCGTGCTGCTGGCCTATGACGACAGCAGCAGCGCCCGCAAGGCGGTGACCTGGGTGGCCAACTGCCGACTGTTCGACGGCCTGGCCTGCCACCTGGTGACCGTCGGCCGCGACCGCGAAGAACGCCGCGTCGCCCTCGCTCGCGCCGCCGACGAACTCAGAGCCCGGGGCCGCACGGTCACCACCGCCATCACCGACGGCGACGTGGAGCTGGGCCTGGAGCGTTATCGTAAGCAGCACGGTCTCGAGCTGGTGGTGATGGGCGCCTTCGGCCACTCCCGCCTGCGCCACTTCTTCATGGGCAGCAACACCCGCAACATGCTGGAAGCCGCCGGCAGCGCGCTGATCGTGGTGCGCTAGTTAAGGCTCGCGCGCACCCTAGAAATCCACCCGTCCGCGACTGGCCTTGAGGCCGCTGCGACGCGACTTGCCTTCCAGGCGGCGCTGCTTGGAGCCGTAGGTGGGCTTGGTGGGTCGCCGTGGCTTTTCCTGGACGTTGGCGGCGGCGATCAGCGCGGCCAGGCGCTCCAGGGCATCGGCGCGATTCTGCTCCTGGGTGCGGTATTGCTGCGCCTTGATCACCACCACGCCGTCGCGGCTAATGCGCCCATCGCGCAAGGCCAGCAGGCGCGCCTTGAGCGCTTCCGGCAGCGACGAGGCCTGGATGTCGAATCTCAGGTGGACGGCGCTGGAGACCTTGTTGACGTTCTGGCCACCCGCGCCCTGGGCGCGCACCGCGGTGAGCTGGATTTCCTGCTCCGGCAGCGTCAGACGCTCGTCGATGACCAGGGTCACGCCGGCTGCGCGCCGCGGCTGAGCCAGGCGTCCAGCAGCGGCTCCAGTTCGTCCAGCGGCTGGTAGCCGTTGGTGATCAGCGCCAGCTGGCCGTCCCGCTCGGCCAGCAGCGTGGGGAAACCGGCGATGCCCAGATTGAGTGCCCAGTCGAAGTCGGCCTGGGTGGCCAGGTGCGCCGCCTCACCGTCGAACAGCGGGGCGAATTCGATGCGCGGCAGGCCACAGGCCTCGGCCAGTTCCACCAGCAGCGCCGGCTGGGTGACGTCGCGGGCTTCGACATAGAAGGCCCGCTGGATGCGCTTGGCCAGCGGCCAGACGGCCTCCTCGTCGAGTTGGCGCGCGGCGACCAGGGCGCGGCAGGCCGGCTCGGTGTCGTACACCAGGCCCTCCGGCGGGCCCTGGTCGAGGGCGAAGGGCTGGCCGGTGGTCTCCTGTACCGCCTGCCAGTAGGCCAGGGTGCGCACCCGGCTGGCGGTGTCCTGGGCCACCCGCTCGCGGCGCAGGCCGCCGACCACCAGCTGCAGGGGGATGTTCTGGGCAGCCGCCCGCTCGGCCAGGCGCTCGACCACCGGGGCGAAGCCCCAGCACCAGGAGCACATGGGGTCCATCACATAGAGCAGGCGACCGGTCATCCTAGACCTCCTCGAGGCTGGGCGTGGCGTTGAGCCGCGGATCGCGGCCGATGGGGTGGGGTTCGTTGCGCAGACGCGCCAGTTCGATCTGCTTCTGCCGCTCGCGAGCGCCGGCGCGGGTCTTTTCCGACAGCGAATCCCAGCAGTGCGGGCAGCTGATGCCGGGGCGGTAGTGCGGCGACTGCATGTCTTCCGGCGAGACCGGCGTGCGGCAGGCATGGCACTGGTCGTAGACCCCTTCGGCGAGGTCATGGGTCACGGTCACCCGGTTGTCGAAGACGAAGCACTCGCCCTCCCAGCGCGACTCGGCCGCGGGCACCTCTTCGAGGTACTTGAGGATGCCGCCCTTGAGGTGGAAGACCTCGGGAAAGCCCTCCTGCAGCATGAAGCTCGACGCCTTCTCGCAGCGGATGCCGCCGGTGCAGAACATGGCGACCTTCCGGTGCCGGGCCGGATCGAAGTGCTCGCGGATATAGGCCGGGAAATCGCGGAAGCTCTTGGTCTTGGGATCGATGGCGCCCTTGAAGCTGCCGATGCCCACCTCGTAGTCGTTGCGGGTATCGATCACCAGCACCTCGGGATCGTCGACCAGGGCATTCCAGTCCCGAGGCTCGACATAGGTCCCCACGCGGCGGTTGGGATCGACGCCAGGCACGCCCAGGGTGACGATTTCCTTCTTCAGCTTGACCTTGGTGCGATAGAAGGGCTGCTCGGCGCAGTAGGATTCCTTGTGGTCGATGTCGACCAGGCGCGGATCGGCGCGCAGCCAGGCCAGTACCGCATCGATGCCTTCGCGGCTGCCGGAGACGGTACCGTTGATGCCTTCCTCGGCCAGCAGCAGGGTGCCCTTGACGTCGTTCGCCAAGAGGGTCTGCAACAGGGGTTCACGCAATTGGACGTAGTCGTCCAGGGTGACGAACTTGTACAAGGCCGCCACGACAATCTTGTCGGTCATCTTCGGGTTCCCAGGGGTCGCCCTCGCAAAGGGCGGACCGGTTAGACGAAAACGCCGGCAAGGATGCCGGCGCCGATCAAATTTTAACCAATACAGGCTATCGCTGAACAGGGCTGGCGGGACTCAACCCGCCAGGTCGTGCTTGCTGCCGCCGCGGCAGGTGGGCGAATCCGGTGCCTGCCCCTGGGCCGCCCACTCTTCCGGGGTGTAGGTGTGCAGCGCCAGGGCATGGAACTGGCCCATGAGTTCGCCCAGGGTGCCGTAGACCTTCTGGTGGCGCTTCACCGCGTTGAGACCGGCGAAGTGCGGGCTGACCACCACCGCCTTGTAGTGGGTCTCCTGGCCGCGACTGTGCATGTGGCTTTCGTCCAGCACCTCCAGGTGCTCGGGTTGCAACAGGCCCAGGCTGGACTGGATACGTTCGCGCATGCTCATGGGGATACCTCGACTGTAAGAACCCGCATTCTAACGGGCTGGCGGCCCGCCCGGAATCGCTCCGGTCGGCCCACAAACGACAAAGCCCGGAACGGGTCCGGGCTTCGTGGCAACGGCGGGAATCAGCGCTTGGCGGGCGGCGGCGCGTTCTCGGCACCGGCCGGCGGCTTCACGCCCAGCTCCTTGTCCATCTCGGCGAGGATGCCGTTGACCTTGGGTACCGCCTGCTCCAGCTTGGCCTGGGTCAGCTGGGCGGACTGCGCCGACAGGCGCGGCAGGGTGGCGATCATCTTCTTGCCCAGATCGGACTGGTAGAACTTGATCAGGCCTTCCAGCTCGTCTTCGGTGAAGTTGTCGGTATACAGCTTGACCATCTCGGGCTTGATCTTTTCCCAGCCGATGGTGCTGTCCAGCGCCTGGTTGGCGCGGGCGGTGTAGCTTTCCAGCACGGCCTTCTTGGCCGGCGCCTTGGCCTGCTCGAAGTGCTGGGCGAAGAGTTGCTGGACCTGGGCATAGACCGGCGTGGTCAGCTTGTCGGCGTTGGCCAGCTTGAGAAAGCGCTCCGCGTCGGCCGCGTGGCTCTTGGCATCGGCCAGGGCGAAGCTGCTGGCGCTGGCGAGCACAACGACGGCGCCAAGCGTACGGAGGGTCTTCTTCATGGGCATCCTTCAGGAGGCTGAAAATGGACCGCGAGTGTGCCACAGAGCGGCTGAACCTGGCCTGAACTTGGCGAGGATCCGCAGCCATTTGAGAACACTTCCCATTTGGGAACCCTGGCGCTAACCTGCTGCCCAAGTTAGCTGGACCCTACCTCATCAACGGAGACCGCCATGAGCCGCACCGAAACCGATAGCATCGGCCCCATCGAAGTAGCCGACGACGTCTACTGGGGTGCCCAGACCCAGAGGTCGCTGGAAAACTTCGCCATCGGCAACCAGCAGATGCCGCTGGCGGTGGTGCATGCCCTGGCGACGGTGAAGAAGGCGGCCGCGCGGGTCAATCTGCGCCTCGGCGAGTTGCCGGAAGACGTCGCCACCCTGATCGAGAAGGCCAGCAGCGAGATCCTCGACGGTTTCCATGACGACCAGTTTCCCCTGGTGGTCTGGCAGACCGGCAGCGGCACCCAGAGCAACATGAACGTCAACGAGGTCATCGCCGGGCGCAGCAACGAACTGGCCGGCAACGGCATGGGCGGCAAGAAGCCGGTCCACCCCAATGACCACGTCAATCGCGGCCAGAGCTCCAACGACTGCTTCCCCACCGCCATGCACATCGCCACCGCCCTGGCGGTGCAGAACGACCTGCTGCCGGCCATCGCCGAGCTGTCCGGCGGCCTGGCGCTGCAATCGGCGCGCTACCAGAACCTGGTCAAGACCGGCCGCACCCACATGATGGACGCCACCCCGGTGACCTTCGGCCAGGAGCTGTCGGCCTTCGTCGCCCAGCTGGATCTGGCCGAGCGGGCCATCCGCAACGCCCTGCCGGCGGTCCTGGAA
The DNA here is from genome assembly GCF_003057735.2 of Pseudomonas sp. RIT411. Taxonomy (NCBI): domain Bacteria; kingdom Pseudomonadati; phylum Pseudomonadota; class Gammaproteobacteria; order Pseudomonadales; family Pseudomonadaceae; genus Pseudomonas; species Pseudomonas sp. RIT411. The sequence continues at coordinate 38,937 of NZ_QBIZ02000027.1, read as the reverse complement.
CTGGCCCAGGGCGGCACCGCCGTGGGCACCGGCCTCAACGCGCCCAAGGGCTTCGACGAAGCCATCGCCAAGGAGATCGCCGAACTCACCGGTCTGCCCTTCGTCACCGCACCGAACAAGTTCGCCGCCCTCGCCGGCCATGAGCCGCTGGTGGCCCTGCACGGCGGCCTCAAGACCCTGGCCGTGGCCCTGATGAAGATCGCCAACGACCTGCGCCTGCTGGGCTCCGGTCCGCGCGCCGGCTTCGCCGAGGTGAAACTGCCGGCCAACGAACCGGGCAGCTCCATCATGCCGGGCAAGGTCAATCCGACCCAGTGCGAGGCCCTGTCGATGCTGGCCTGCCAGGTGATCGGCAACGACGTCACCGTGGGTTTCGCCGCCAGCCAGGGCCATCTGCAGCTCAACGTCTACAAGCCGGTGATCGCCCACAACGTGCTGGAATCCATTCGCCTGCTGGCCGATGGCTGCCGCAACTTCAACACCCATTGCGTCACCGGCATGGAACCAGACGAGCACAAGATGGCCGAGCACCTGGAGCAGGGGCTGATGCTGGTGACCGCGCTCAATCCGCACATCGGCTACGACAAGGCCGCCGAGATCGCCAAGAAGGCCTATGCCGAGAACAAGACCCTGCGCGCCGCCGCGCTGGAGCTCGGCTACCTGACCGATGCGCAGTTCGACGAATGGGTACGTCCGGAGACCATGCTGGAAGCCGGTGGCCGTGGCTGAGGCACGCGGCGCCACGCCGCTGGAAGGGGATGGCCGGCGCCTGCTGGTCATCCAGGGCAATCCCAAGCGCACCAGCTTCTGCCAGTCGCTGGCCGATGCCTATGTCCAGGGCGCCCAGGCCAGTGGCCAGGTGGTACGTCAGCTCAAGCTGGCCGACGCCCAGTTCGATCCTGTGCTGCGCGAGGGCTATGACCTCTCGCAGACGCTGGAGCCGGATCTGCTGGAAGCCCAGCGGCAGATCCATTGGGCCGAGCACCTGGTGTTCATCTACCCGGTGTGGTGGAACGGCCTGCCGGCGGTGCTGGCGGGTTTTCTCGAGCGCGTGCTGCAACCGGGCTTCGCCTTCGCCCAGCGCGATCAGACCTGGGGCGGCGAGCCGCTGCTGACCGGCCGCAGCGCCGAGCTGCTGGTCACCTCCGACACCCCGCCCTCCCCCTGGCAACGCCTGCGCAACCAGGCGCCCCATCGCCAGGGCATCCAGGAAGGTCTCGAAGCCTGCGGCATCCAGGTGCTGCAGGTGCACGAATACTCGCCGGTGCGGGCGGCGGACGAAGAACAGCGACTGCGCTGGCTGCAGGAAGTGGAGCGGTTGGGGCGGAACGAGTAGTTGGTTTTTTTGATCGCGGCCATGGCGGTCCGCCGACGCGGCCGCTCCTACACGAGACGGATATTTCCGTAGGAGCGGTCGCATCGGCGAACCGCCACGATCGCGATTCCGCCACTGCATACCAAGGCGTAAGGCATAACCAAAGCGCCTTTTATTCTTTCTCATGCGGATCGACCGTCGGCACTATCGATGCTCCCCTTCCCCCCGCGGAGCACCGCCATGACCCGCTATCTCATCCTTCCCGGTTGGCAAGGCTCCGGCCCCGAGCATTGGCAGACCCACTGGCAACGCCGCCTGCCGGATGCCCGTCGGGTCGAACAGGACGACTGGCAGCGTCCCGATCCGCAGCGCTGGGTCGCCGCCCTCGACGCGGCCATCGCCCAGGCCAATGCGCCGGTGGTGCTGATCGCCCATAGCCTGGGGTGCGTGACCGTCGCCCGCTGGGCAGCCAGCGCCCCGGTGGCCCGCCGGCAGCGGGTGCTGGCGGCCTTGCTGGTGGCGCCGGCCGATGTCGAACGTCCGGGTTGCCCCGTGGAGCTGGTGGGTTTCGCCCCCTTGCCACGCCAGCCGTTACCCTTCCCCTCGCGGGTGGTGACCTCGGACAACGACCCTGCCATCAGCCTGCCGCGGGCCGAAGCCCTGGCGCAGGCCTGGGGCAGCGAACTGGATGTCCTGCCCGGTGCCGGCCATATCAACACCCGCTCCGGGCATCGGCAGTGGGAGGAAGGCTTGCTCCACCTGGCGAAGCTGGGGTCGAGCCAGGGCCTGCGCGTCGCCTGATCCCTGCTCTTCCAGATTCAGAAGCGCCCCATCACCTGGCTCTGCCCGGGCCTGAGCCAGCCGATGCTCTGCAGCACCGACGCCATGTCGCTGCCGGGCTGTGCCGTGCCCTGCACCTGCCCGCGCCAGTTGGCCAGGCTCAGGCGCAGTTCCAGGCGATGCTGGCCGGTGCGCTCGAAGACCCCCTGCAGCCAGGGCGCCGTCTGGCAATCCACCTGCAGCCGGGACTCGCCCAGGGCGAGACGCCGGGGCGCCAGGAGCTGCAGGCCATCGCCCTGCCATCCGCCACCCGCCGCCTGGCAACGTCGCCAGCTGCCTGCCAGGCGTACCTCGCCCACCAGCCGACCGGCGAGCAGCGCGCTACCCGGCGCCTGCAGCCAGCGCAGGTCACCTCCGGCGAGATCGGCCTGCCACCGCCAGGGCCAGCCGCTGAGGACCATGCCCCAGGGCGCAGCCTCGGGCTCGCCGATCCTGACCTGCAACCGGCCCGGCCAGCGCAGCTGCCATTGCCAGGGGCCGGCACCGCCGCCCGGCCAGTCGAGGCGCTGCATGCCGCCGCCCAGCAGGGAACCCTGCAGCCCCACCGGGGTGACCTGGGGCGGTAGCAGCCGCGGCAGCCAGTCCGCCGCGGGCCAATAGAGCAGGCAGCCCAGGGCGAAGATCAGCAGGACGAACAGGGTAACGACCAGGCGCGCGAGCCAGCGGATCATGGCGTCCGCCCCACCAGCACCGCCAGGACGTCCAGTTCGAAGGCCACGCCCGCTGACTGGCTGCGAATCCTGAGGGTCTGCGGCAACCAGCCGCGTGCCCGCGCCCAGGCCTGCAGCCGTTCCACCGCAGCGATATCCGCCGCTTCGCCACGCAGGTGCCAGACCGGCTCGGCCAGGGTCAGGGCGCTGAAGGTCACCCCGCCTACCGCAGCGCGCCAGTCCGCCTCCTGCAGCGGCTGGGCGACCGGCAGTGCCCGGGCCTCTGCGGCGAGGCGGACCCAGTCCGTCGAGGCCGGTCGGCTACCGGGTGTGGAGCGCAGCCAGAGGATGGCGGCCAGCAGCAGAATGACCAGGCCGCCGAGGGCCAGTCGCTGGCGTTCGGCAGGCAGCCGCTGCCAGTGCTGCAAGAGGGTGCTCATGGTCGTTTCTCCGTCGGGACTGCCAGGCGCAAGGTCAGACGTCCGGCCTGCCGTTGCCACTGCAGGGTAGCGAATTCCTCGCCGAGTCGGCTGCGCAAGGTCTTGTCCAGACTGGCGGGGCCTTCCAGCACCAGCTGGATGCCCTGCTCATCGAGCGACCACTCCACCAGACGCAGCCCTGGTGCGCTGGTCAGGGCGGCACCAAGGGGCTCCCTGAGGCGCTGCCAGAGGCGCCACTGGCCCTCCAGCTGCCGCCGGGTGCGGCTGGCCAACTGGAGTTCGCGTTCGGCGCGGCCGGCCTCAATGCGGTCGCTGGCCAGCCCCAGCCGTTGGGCGACATAGGCCCGGTCGAGCTGGGCCAGTCGCCACTGCTGGACCTGTTGCAGGCCCAGGTGCAGGATCGCCAGCACCGCGGCAGCGGCCATGCCCAGCACCAGCGGACGCGGCAGGCCCAGCGCGGGCCGACTGCGACGCTGGCCCTGGCGCGGCCAGAGATCCAAGGGCGCGAGACCTGCGGCGGGCTGGGGCCAGAGCGGATCGCCGGAGGCCTCGGGCCCGGCTTCGAGCAGCGCGGCCAGAGCGGGCGGCAGACTGGCTTCGAGGGCGTGCGGCCAGGTCAGCCAGACCTCGTGGCCCTCGATCCGGGTCCTGAATCTCAGGCCTTCGCCCAGGCGCATTCCGATCCCGCTCTCGGCGGTGGGCTCGGGCAGCAGCTGGAAGTCGACCCAGCAGGCCGCCACCGTCCAGCCGCAGGCGGCGCAGTGTTCACGCCAGGCCTCCAGCAGCGCCCGATCCAGCGCCAGCAGGCGCAGCCGACCCGGGGTGCGCCCCAGACAGACCAGGTGCTGGTCGCTGGCGTCCGCCAGCAGCTGGTCTTCCAGCAGCAGGCCCCACTCGTGCGGACGCAGCCCCTTGGGCGCGGCGACATCGAACAGGCTGCAGTCTTCGCCATGCAGCAGCAGGGTCACCGGCTGGGCGGACGCGGGCAGCGCTGCCGCGGCGTGCAGCTGGCCGTCCTGGAGGCGCGCGGCCACCAGCGGATTGTCCGGGCCCGGCGGACCGGGTCGCCGCGTACGCAGGAGCAGCCGCGTGGAGCTGTGGGCGGGGCTGAGGTCGCGGCGCAGCAGGGGCAGCAGGCGCCCGAGCGGGAGGGAGGCGAGCATGGGGTCAACCTGTCTGAGGCAGGGCGAAGGTACAGACATAGCCGGCACCCTGCAGGGTAAAGGTCAGCCGTACCCCGTTGGCGGGTTCGGCCGGGGGCGGATAGGCGAGCCAGCGGCCGCCGCCGTGGAATTCCAGTTGCAGGCGCTCGATGCCGGGCTGATCGAACACCGGTTGCCAGACCGGGGCCTCCACCGCATCCAGCTCGGCACTGCGCCAGAGTCGCAGCCGTTCCTGGGCGGCATCCCATTCCAGGCGCTGGCGGCGCAGGCGACCGGCGCCCTGCCCCGCACTCAGCGGCAGGCCGTCCAGGGCGACCCAGTCCAGGCGGTTCTCGGCGGGACGCCAGTCCAGCAGGGCGTTGTGCAGCGGCAACCGGTGCTCCTGTAGCGGGCGCATGACCAGACCACCCAGGCGCCGCTCCAGCAGGCCGCAGAGGTCCAGCACCCGGGCGTTGGTCGATTCCCGCGCGGCCAGGCGACCGCGGGCGTCGAGCCAGAGATTGACCAGACTGCCGAGCAAGACGGCGAGCAGCGCCGTAAGGGCGATGGCCAGCAGCACCTCGATCAGGGTCATGCCCGCCTGGTTTCTCACGGCTGGACTCCGGCCTGGATCGGCCAATCGCCCAGACTTCGACTGAGCGCGGCATCGGCATAGAGCGTCAGCCGCCCGCCGAGGGGGCCGCTTGCGCCCTCCAGGCGCCAGTAGCAGCGTTCGCCACCCTGGTTCAACTCGCCCTGGCCGGTGGCCAGGCCCTCCACCTGCGCCCGGGCAGTGAGTTCACGTGCGCACAGCTGGGCCAGCTCGCGGGACTGGGCGACCCCGGCGATGTCCAGTCGCTGGCCGATCACCTGGCTGACGCCCACCGCCATGAAGGCGACGATGGCCAGGGCCACCAGCACCTCCAGCAGGGTGAAACCGGTCTGCTTCATGGCCGTTCCACCGAGGCGCGGCCGCGCCCGTCGACCACCAGCAGCCACTGCCGCTCGTCTTCGGCAAAGGCCAGGCGCTGGCCCTGGGTATCGCCATTCGACCACCAGATCAGCCGCGGCTGGGCACTCACCGGCTCGGCCAGTTGCAGACCACTCGGCCAGCGCCCGTCCGGCAGATCGGCACTGGCCAGGGGTTGCCAGCGTGGCCCGCGGGTGTCGGCCACCAGTTGCAGATAGCGAAAGCCGGTGGCGTCGGCCTGCCAGCCGAGGATGCGGCCGCTGCGGCGGGCGGTGTCCCGCGCCAGCTGGAAGTCGCCCGCCAGACTTTCCAGGCGCCACTGCCCGGCCGGACTGCCGCCGCTCAGGCGCGCCACGCCTACCGCGGTGAGCAGGCCGACGATCAGCAGCACCACCATCAGCTCCAGCAGGGTGAAACCGCCCTGGCGCCTTGGCATGGTGACTCAGAGGGTCCAGTTGCCGATATCGGCGTCGCTGCCCTCGCCGCCTTCGCGGCCGTCGGCGCCGAGGCTGTAGAGATCCACCCGGCCATGTTCGCCAGGGATGCGATAGCGATAGGCGGCGCCCCAGGGGTCTTCCGGCAGGCGGCGGATATAGCCGTCGGCGCGGTAGTTGCGCGGCTCGGGGGCCTGGGTTGGCTTGCTTACCAGGGCGGCCAGGCCCTGCTCGGCGGTGGGATAGCGCAGGTTGTCCAGGCGGTACATGTCCAGCGCCTGCTCCAGGCTGGCGAGATCGGCGCGAGCCTTCTGCTGCATGGCCTTGTCCTGGTTGTCCAGCACATTGGGCGCGACGATGGCCACCAGCAGGCCGATGATGAAGATCACCACCATGATCTCGATGAGGGTGAAGCCGGCCTGGCGGGCGGGTACGGCATAAGAGCGCATCGCGAAAGTCTCCTTGGGGTGCATCAGAGGTTGAGCGCCTGGTTGAGCTGCATGATGGGCAGCAGGATGGCGAGGACGATGGCCAGCACCACGCCGCCGAGGATGAGGATCAGCACCGGTTCGAACAGCGCCAGGGCCAGGTCCACCTGCTGGTTGAAATCCCGCTCCTGAGCATCCGCAACCCGCTCCAGCATGGCGTCGAGGGTGCCGCTGGCCTCGCCGCTGGCGACCATGTTCACCAGCAGCGGCGGAAACACCGCGGTGCGATCCAGCGCCCGGCCGAGGCCGGTACCGGCGGTGACCTGCTCGATGGCGGCGTCCAGGGCGTCACCCAGGACCTGGTTGCTCAGGGTGGCACGACTGACCTGCAGGCCTTCGAGCACCGGGATGCCGCTGCCGACCAGGATCGCCAGGCTGCGGGTTAGGCGGGCGCTGTCGAGGGTGCGCAGCAACTCGCCCAGGCGCGGCAGGCGCAACAGCTGGCGATGCCAGCGTCGCCGCCACAGGACCTGGCGCAGCAGGCGCTGCAGACCGACACCGGCCAGCACCAGCAGACCCAGCAACCAGGGCCCGAAGACCAGCAGGCCATCGCTGACGGCCACCAGGGCGCGGGTGATCCAGGGCAATTGCAGGCCACTGTGGATGAATTGCTCGGTGAGCTTGGGCACCACGAAGGTCATCAGGCCGGCCACCACGGCGATGGAGACCAGGGCCAGCGCCAGGGGATAGATGAGCGCGGTACGCGCCTTGTGGCGCTGGCGCTGCACCCGTTCGAGATAGTCGGCCAGGCGTTCCAGCACCGGGCCCAGGCGCCCGGCCCGCTCGCCGGCGGCCACCAGGGTCAGGTACAGCGGATCGAAGGTGCCGGGATGGCGACCCAGGCTGTCGGCCAGGGTGTAGCCCTCGCGCACCTGGCCCAGCAGATCCAGCAGCAAGGCCTTGAGCACCGCCTGGCGACTCTGGCGCTCGAGCATCTGCAGGGCCTCGGCCAGGGGAATGGCGGCGCCCACCAGGGTCGCCAGCTGGCGGGTGAAATCGGTGCGGCTGTTGGCGTCCAGCCGTCCGCCGCGACCGCGCGCGCCGCGCACCGGACCGCTCGCCTGCACCTCGCGGGGAAAGAGGCCGCGCTCGCGCAGCAGCTGGCGGGCGTGGCGCTCGCTTTCGGCCTGGATGACATCGCGCTGGCGACGCCCGTCGCCGTCCAGCGCCAGGTAGCGGTAGGCCGGCATCAGCGCAGCGCTCCGCCGAGGGCGTTACTGGTGCACCGCACGCAGCACCTCCGCCAGGCTGGTCTCGCCCGCCGCCAGGCGCGCCAGGGCGCCCTCGGCCAGGGTCGCGCGGCGGCCTTCCAGCAGTCGCGCCATCTCGCCTTCACCGGCGCCTCGATAGATGAGCTCGGCCAGTTCGGCGTCCAGGGCGACGAATTCATAGAGCCCCAGGCGACCGCGATAGCCACTGCCGTTGCACGCCGCGCAGCCCTGGGGCTCGCGCAGCCGTTCGAGGCCGGCCAGCCCCGGCAGGAGCGCCTGCTCGGCCGAGCGCAGCGGACGCCAGGCAGCGCAGCCACAGAGCCGCCGTACCAGCCGCTGGGCCAGCACCCCCTTGAGGCTGGAGGCCAGCAGGAAGGGCTCCACGCCCATGTCGCGCAGCCGGGTAATGGCGCCCAGGGCGCTGTTGGTGTGCAGGGTGGAGAGCACCAGGTGACCGGTGAGACTGGCCTGCACGGCGATGCCGGCAGTCTCCACGTCGCGGATCTCGCCGATCATGATGACGTCCGGATCCTGGCGCAGGATGGCCCTGAGGCCGCTGGCGAAGGTCAGGCCGGCACGGGGGTTGACCGGGGTCTGGCCGATGCCGGGCAAGGCGTATTCCACCGGGTCTTCCACGGTGAGGATGCTGCGGCTGCCCTCGTTGAGCAGGCCCAGGCTGGCATAGAGGGTGGTGGTCTTGCCCGAGCCGGTCGGCCCGGTCACCAGCAGGATGCCGTTGGGCTGGGCCAGGGCACCACGCAGGCCAGTGTCTATGGCCGGCGGCAGGCCGAGGCGCGGCAGCTCCAGCAGGCTGGCCTGCTTGTCGAGGATGCGCATCACCACCCGCTCGCCGTGGACGCCGGGCAGGGTCGAGACGCGGATGTCCACGTCCCGGCCGCTGGCCCTCAGGGTGATGCGGCCGTCCTGGGGCTGGCGCTTCTCGGCGATGTCCAGCCGCGCCATGACCTTGATCCGCGACACCAGCATGGCCGACAGGGCCCGCGGCGGGCGCAGCAATTCGCGCAGCACCCCATCCACCCGCACCCGTACCACCAGCGCCTGCTCGAAGGTCTCCACGTGCAGGTCGGAGGCGTCCAGGCGCAGTGCCTCGGCGAACAGGGCGTTGATCAGGCGGATCACCGGCGCCTCGCCGGCGCTGTCGAGCAGGTCCTCGACCCGCGGCAACTCCTCCATCAGCCCGGCCAGGTCGACGGTCTCGCCCAGGCCTTCCACCAGGGCTTCGCTGGTGGCCTGGCCGGCTTCGTAGAGCGGCCCCAGGCGCTGCTCGAAGACCTCGCGGGGCAGCCAGTCGCAGCCCAGGGGGGGACCATGGCGGCGCTGCACCTCCTGCAGCAGGGGTAGGTCGGCATCCGTACGGCACAGCAGCCGATAGCCGTCGGGCGCGGCGGCCAGGGCGATACCGGCCTGGCGCGCCAGGCGATAAGGCAGCGTCGGTGTCATCAGAGGCCGTCCAGGCGCGCCCGCGCCGAGGGATAGAGACTCTGCAGGGTGGGCGCGCCGCGACTGCCCGGCGGGGTGGCCGGCAAGGCAGCGGCCGGGGCGGCGGCGCGCATGCCGCGATACTTGTCTTCGCTGATCTGCTGCACCAGCGCCGGATCACGCAGGATGCGCGGACGGATGAACACCACCAGATTCTGCTTGGTGCTGGAGCGGGTACGCGACTTGAACAGATTGCCCAGCACCGGCACGTCGCCCAGCAGCGGCACCCGCTGGTCGCTGTCGTTGCCCTCGTTGCTGATCAGGCCGCCGAGGACGATGAGGCCGTTGTCCTCGACCATCACCGTGGTCTTGATCTCGCGCTTGTTGGTGACCACGTCGCTGGCGCGCACGTTGTCGGCCAGCGACGAGACCTCCTGGACGATCTCCATGCGCACGGTGTCGCCTTCGTTGATCTGCGGCTTGAGGCGCAGCTTGACCCCCACCTCGCGGCGCTCGATGGTCTGGTAGGGGTTTGCGTTGTTGCTGGTGACCGAACCGGTGACGAAGGGCACCTCCTGGCCGACCATGATCGAGGCCTCGGCGTTGTCCAGAGTCAGCAGCGTCGGCGTCGACAGCAGGTTGAAACCACTCTCGCTGCGCATGGCCTGCAGCAGGGTGACGAAATTCAAGCCGCTGCCACCGATGCGCCCGACCCCGGCGGAGATGCCCTGCATGCCCGACAGCAGACTGCCCAGGGCGGTGGTGTCCTGGTTGGCCGCGGCGGCGGCGATGCCGTTGATGGGCGTGCCGTTGGTGAAGTTGACGCTGCCCGCCGGCAGGTTGCCGTTGCGGTCGAGAAACAGCCACTGGACACCCAGCTGGTTGGCCTTGGTGTCGGTGATCTCGGCGATGATGGCTTCCACCACGACCTGGGCGCGGCGGATATCCAGCTGGCTGATGATGCGCTTGTAGCCGGCGAGCTCCCGTGGCGGACCGATCAGCACGATGGAGTTGGTCCCCAGGTCCGCTTCCAGACGAATACCGGGCGCCCCCGGCGCCAGCATCCCGCCGCTCTTGGGCAGCGGGGCTTCCCCTTCCGTTCCACCCTCCATAGGGGTGGTATTACCAGCAGCAGGCGTCACGGGAATCTCCACCCGTGCCTCCCGGGTGACCTCGCCGCTCAGGCCGCGCAGCACCTTGACCACCTCGCCGGCCTTGGCGTGGTGCAGATAGACCACCTCGGTGTCGCTGGCGGCATCGCGGGAGACGTCCAGTTCGGCCACCAGCCGGCGCACCTGGCGGCGCACGGCCTCGTCGCCGCGCACCATGAGGGCATTGCTGCGGGCGTCCGCCAGCACCTGGACACCACCACCGGCCTGGCCGCGACTGGCCAGCAGCCGCTCCACCAGCGGCGCGGTGTCGCGCGCCTGGGCATGGCGCAGGGTGATCATCTCCACCGGCTCGTCGCGGCCGCGGTCCAGCCGCGTCAGTAGCTGACCGATGCGACTGAGGTTGCTGCGCCAGTCGGTCACCACCAGCAGATTGCTGGCCGGATACGGCGTGGCCACCCCGACCCGGGCGTCCATCAGCGGACGGACGATGCCCAGCAGCTGTTCGAGATTGCCACCGCGCACGGCGAACACCCGGGTCGCCACGGTATCGCCGGCCCCGGCCTTGGCCGGGGCGCCGTCATCCAGCTCCACCGGCAGCGGTTCGGTGCGCGCCGCCTGATCGGGCAGGATCTTCACGCTGCCGTCGTCCAGCTCCACCGCGGCGTAGCCGTTGGCGCGCAACTGGGCCAGGGCCAGGGCATAGACATCGTCGGCGGCCAGGGGCTGGGCGCTGCGCACCGTCAGGGTGCCGCGCACCCGGGGGTCGATGACGAAGTTGGTGCCGGTGATGCGCCCGACGCTTTCGATGAACATATCGATCTCGGTGTTCTCGAAGTTGACCTCGAAGCGTTGTTCGGCCTGGGCGCCGAGCAGCCAGAAGGCGAGGAGCAGGCCGCAATAGCTGCGTTTCTTCACAGGGACAGTCTCACGGGTAGGGCCAGGGCACGCCCCTGACGTTCCAGTTCCAGGGTCAGGGCGCCGGTGGCGCGCCAGTGCGGCAGGCGTTGCAGGAGCGCCCGGGTATCGGCCACGGGGACGGCGTCCACCCGGCGCAGGACGTCGCCGGGCTCCAGGCCCAGGCCACTGAAGAAGGCCGGTTCGGCGCCGGGTTGCAGGCGGTAGCCGGTCAGCTCGCCATGCTCGCGCACCGGGGTGGCGCGAATGCGCCTGAGCAGGCTGGCCAGGTCACCCTCCTCCGCGCTCGGCAGGGGCGCGGCCTTGACCGGCGCCGGCTTGGCCGTACCGCTGGCGGCGAGCCCGACGAGTTCGCGCGGCGCCGGCCAGGGCAACCGCTCTTCGCGATCGCCGCGGGTAAAGACCAGGCCCTGGGCGTCGATGGCGGTCAGCACCAGACCGGGCGCCAGGCTGTCGCCCAGCACCAGGGACAGCTGGCGATCGCCGTGGCGCAGCACCACCACCGAGCCGTCGATGGGCACCGCCTTGATCGCCCCGACCCACTGGATCGGCAGGCTGCTGGGTGCGGCCTGGCTGGCGGCGCGCCAATGGCCGGCAAGCAGATCGGCCGCCGGTGCCGCCTCGACCTGGGCGCTGGGCGCGGGCGTCGGCAGCCACAGCAGGCGCAGGTCGCAGACCACCCGGGCCGCCAGCCAGGCGGCGATGCCCAGCCACAGCAGGGTCAGCAGCCGCAGCGCCAGGGGATGGATAAGCAAGCGCGCCATCAGGCCAGAGACTCCAGACGGCGGCGCAAGGCAGCCAGCGGATGCCAGCCCGGATGACCTTCGACGAACTCCAGGCGTGGCGGCACCAGGGGTGCCAGGCCCCAGTCGGCGGGCCGGGCGCGCAGATAGGCTTCGAGGCGCTGCCACAGCGCCTCGCCGGTGCCGAGTTCACGCCCCAGGGCAAAGGTGCGACAGGTAAAGGAGGCGCCCAGGGGTGCCTGCAGCGGTCCGATGCGCTGGCCGCGCGGCGCGCCGTAGCGGCAGGTCCACGGGACGCCCAGCAGCCGCGGCAGATCCTGGCTGTTGTCCAGCAGCAGGGGTTCGCCGAAGCGGTTGTCGGCGGCCTCTTCCAGGAGCGTGCGCAGACCGTCCGCCGAGGTGGGCAGATCCAGCACCGTGGCCTCGTGGCCGCCACAGAGGGCGATCAGGTGCTCGCGGGTGATCCAGTCGCCCCGCCGTAGGGGCAGGTCATATCTGAGCCCTGGCAGCAGCACCGGCTGCGCATCGCCACCGCCCAGGGCCGCGGCGATCAGGGCATCCCAGCTGCCGCCGAGCAGGTCGCGGCGCCAGAGGTCCACCGGCGCCCGTGCCAGGTGCTGGTCGAGCCAGCCGGCATGGGGCGCCCGGGCCTGCGCCAGTTGCCGCTGATAATGTTCCAGCAGGGCTCGATCCGAGACGCGCTCGGCCTGCACCGGATGGAAGACGGCGTCCAGGCGCCAGCCGTCGCGACCGCCCCGGCAGCGGATCTCGAAGATACCGACGCCGCGGCAGCCCGGCAGGCACACCGGCAGCGGACGCCCGCTGCCGCGCATCACCGGGATCAGTTCCGGCCAGAGATCCTGGCCGCGGGCGCAGAGCAGCAGGTCCGCTTCCTCCAGCCGCTCGGCCAGCCACAGGCCCGGCCCGCTGCCGACATCGGCCAGCACCACCAGCAGATCGGCCTTGCCCCGGGCTTCGGCCAGCACCGGACGCAGCCGGGCATACCAGTCGGCCAGCGGCGCCTGCTGGTCGCTGGCATAGGGATCGGTCACGCCGACCAGGGCGATGCGCACCCCGTCGCGCTCGATCAGGGTGAAGGGGGCGACGCCCAGGGTGGTGCGCTGTTCTTCGGTAAGGGTGGCGCCCAGCACCGGGCGACCATAACGGCGATAGAGGGCGGCGCTGCGCTCGGGCCAGAGCAGGCGTTCGTCGCTGCTGACGCGGACCTCGCTGCCCAGCAACTGGCTGCCCTCGACCCCGGCCTCGCCGCGGGTCAGCTGGGTCAGGCCGCTGCCGTTCCAGCACTGGCCGTTTTCCAGGGTCAGGCTACGGATCGCGCCCTGGCGGGTGCGCAACTGGGTCAGCTGGCAGGCCAGGGCGGCATAGCCACCATAGCGCTGGCCGTCGCCACGCCCGGCATCCAGCAGCGGTGCCAGCGCGGGAGCGAGACGAGCCGCGTCGGCGCCGGTACGCCAGGGCGCGGCGCCGATCCGCCCGGCCGGCCCGAGCCGCACCCGCGGCACCACCGGCCAGCCGGGTTCGCGGGCATCCAGGGTGTCGGCGACATAGAGCAGCTGCAGATCGGTGTCCGCCGGACTGGCGGAAAAACCCCGGGCACAGCCACCCAGCAGGGGTGCCGTGGCGCCCGCCGCGAGCCAACCCAAGACCTGGCGTCGTGCCCAGTTGCCCATCCGATGTCTGCCTTGCGCGCTTAAATGAGGGCGGCATCCTAGGCGGCGAAAAGCTACAAATTCATGACAAAACAGCAGGTTACAAACTGTTACAGCGCGACTGGCGGGAAATGACCGGCTGTAACCTTTCAGTCACCAGACCATCACAGAGGCTTCCTAAAGTCGCCGGCTCCCGTGATCAACCAAGGAAGCTTTGCGCATGAGCACTTTCACGAGCGACGACCGTAACCGCAACGAAAGCGGCAACGAACCGCTGGATGCCGTCGTCGACCGTTACCTGTCGCGCCGCAGCGTCATGAAGGGCGGTCTGGGTGCCGCCATCGCCATGATCGCCGGCGGTGGCCTGACCGCCTGCTTCGACGGCGGTGGCGGCTCGCACGACGATCCGGCCCCCAGCCAGCCGGCCCCGGCGCCGCAGCTCAAGCTTGGCTTCGAATCCATCCGCGGCGCCCGACTCGACGCCATCGTCCTGGCCTCTGGCTACAGCGCCCGCACCCTGGCGCCCTGGGGCACCCCGCTGAACAACCTGGCCAACGCCTGGCGCAGCGACGGCAGCAACACCTCCACCGACCAGGCCAATGCGGCCGGCATGCACCACGACGGCATGCACTTCTTCCCGCTGAACAATTCCAGCAGCGACGGCCTGCTGGCCATCAACTACGAATACATCGACCAGAAGGTGCTGCACCCCAACGGCCCGACCACCACCAACGGCAAGCGTCCGGCCGAGGAAGTGCGCAAGGAGATCAATGCCCACGGCGCGGCGGTGATCCGCATCCGCAAGGTCAACGGCATCTGGCAGGTGGTCACCAACGACGCGCTGAATCGCCGCTTCACCAGCGCCACGCCCATGGAAATCGCCGGTCCGCTGCGCGGCAACGCCAATCTGGTCACCCCCTACTCCCCCGACGGCACCCGCACCCGCGGCACCAACAACAACTGCGGCAACGGCTTCACCCCCTGGGGCACCTACCTCACCTGCGAAGAGAACTGGCCGGGCATCTTCGTCAACAAGGGCACCCTGCCGGTCGACCAGAAGCGCATCGGCATCACCAACAAGAGCAACTACGGCTGGGAGACGCCGGCGGGTGACGCCAGCGAGGTGGACAACGAATTCCGCCGCTTCGACCTGACCCCCACCGGCGCCAGCGCGACCCAGGACTTCCGCAACGAAGCCAGCGGCTACGGCTACATTGTCGAGATCGACCCCTACAACAGCGCCGCGCCGGCCACCAAGCGCACCGCCATGGGTCGCTTCCGCCACGAGGGCTCGGCCTACGGCATCCCGGTCGCCGGCCAGCCGCTGGCGTTCTACATGGGCGACGACTCGCGCAACGAATACATCTACAAGTTCGTTTCCGCCGCCGCCTGGGATCCGGCCGACGCCAACTCGGCCAATCGCCTGGCCATCGGCGCCAAGTACTTGGACAACGGCACCCTCTACGTCGCCCGCTTCGATGACGGCGGCAACGGCAAGTGGCTGCCGCTGACGGTCAATGCGCCGACCAAGGACGGCCGTACCCTGGGCGCCCTCTACGGCGACCTGGCCGGCATCATCCTCAACACCCGCGGCGCCGCCGACGCCGTGGGCGCGACCCCGATGGACCGCCCGGAGTGGACCACGGTCAACCCCTTCACCGGCGAGGTCTACGTCACCCTCACCAACAACTCGGCACGCACCTCGGCCAATGCCGCCAACCCGCGGGTACCCAACGTCAACGGCCACATCGTACGCTGGAAGGACAACAGCAACCAGACCGACTTCACCTGGGACATCTTCGTCTTCGGCTCGGACGCCGGTGCGGCCCCCGACATCAATCGCTCGGGCCTGACCGAACTCAACCAGTTCGCCAGCCCCGACGGCCTGGCCTTCGACAGCCGCGGCATCCTCTGGATCGAGACCGACAACAGCGACAACGCCGTGGCCGAGTACACCAACGACCAGTTGCTGGCGGTCATCCCGGCCCAGGTGGTGGATGGCAGCGGCAAGCAGGTCGCCATTTCCGCCACCAACCAGACCGCGCTGCGCCGCTTCCTGGTCGGTCCCAATGGCTGCGAAATCACCGGCATCACCTGGACCCCGGACCTGACGACCATGTTCATCAACGTCCAGCACCCGGATAACTGGCCGTTCAGCGAAGTCGCCACCGACGCCACCCCGGCCGGCACCAAGGTGCGTCCCCGCGCCTCCACCGTGGTGATCCAGAAGCTCGACGGCGGCCCCATCGGCGTCTGATCGCGTCGGCGAGAGCCCGGCTCCCCCGGTTGGCGACGACCGCGGGAGCCTTTTGCCTTCCAGCGGATTCGAAATCCGTCCCGTCACATGGAGAGCCGCGCAGCGTTTTCCACGCTACGGCTCCGGCGTTGATGGAGCGGATCGCCTGCTCCGACAACCCCCTCTCCCCCTGGGAGAGGATTGGGGTGAGGGCATGCCCCGCGCTACGGAGCCACCTGTGGAAAAGGCTGCGCTGTTTACCACGCCAAGGCTCTGACGCTGGTGGCGCGGATCGCCTGCTCCGACAGCCCCCTCTCCCCCTGGGAGAGGACTGGGGTGAGGGCATCCCCGCGCTACGGATTCACCTGTGGAAAAGGCTGCGCCGTTTTCCACGCTACGGCTCTGGCTTTGATGGAGCGGATCACCTGCTCTGACAATCCCCTCTCCCCCTGGGAGAGGGTTGGGGTGAGGGCATGCCCCGCGCATCGGAGCCACCTGTGGAAAAGGCTGCGCCGTTTTCTATCCTACGGCTCCGACGCTGGTGGCGCGGATCACCTGCTCTGACAACCCCCTTTCCCAGGGGGAGAGGGCTGGGGTGAGGGCATGCTCCGCGCAACGAATCACCTGTGGAAAAGGCTGCGCCGTTTTCCACGCTACGGTTCAAGCGTTGATGGAGCGGATCACCTGCTCCGACAACCCCCTCTCCCCCTGGGAGAGGGTTGGGGTGAGGGCATGCTCCGCGCTACGAAGTCACCTGTGGAAGGCTGCGCCGTTTTCCACGCTACGGCCCGGACCGCAAGGCTACTGCAACACCTCCGCGCCACCCGGCCCCGGTACCCACAGCGTGGTGTCCCGTGTCGCCAGCCAGCGCACCCGTTGCGCCGGCACTGCGGCAGCCCAGCGACTCACGCCCTGGGCCGCCAGCTGCCGCACCTGGCGAAAGACCTGGCCGTCGCGACTCACCTCGACCCCGAGCAGGAAGTCGCCGCTGTTGAGGATCAGCCGCTGGGTCAGCAGGCTGAAGGTCTCCTCCCCCACCCCCGGCAGCGCCTCGCGCAGGCTCTCGACCGTGGCATAGCCCTGGGCGGGCCGCGCGGTGATCAGCAGTTGCAGCGTCTCGCGCGGCACCTCATCGAGAAACAGCGCCTCCAGCAGCGGCAGCTGACCCAGCCCCAGGGCATTGGCATTGAGGCGCCAGCCGGAGGTCTCCGGCAGGGCACAGAGTTCGCGCAGGTGCAGATGCCGACCGGGGCGCGCCGGCTCCAGCCGATCCAGCTCGCCGATCTCGGCCAGCGGCAGATTGGGCACCAGCAGCGGCGGCGCCAGCCGCAGGGCCTCGGCGCTTTCCAGACCGAATTCACGGGTCTCGCCGTCGGCATCGATCCAGTCGGCGAGGCGCTCGGCAAAGGCCGCAGCCGTCAGTCCGGGCTCGCCCAGGCCGCCCGGACGCTGCGCCAGTAGCTGCTTCAGCTGCCGCAACGCCAGGTCCCGCTCCGGGCCGGCCAGGGCGTTGACGTTGAAGCAGCCGTGCAGATCGCGCAGCTGGGCTCGGACCTGGGCCCCCTCCACCTCATAGGCCAGCACCTCCCCCCTCAGGCTCTGCCAGAACTCGGGACGCTGGCGGGCCCCGGCCTGTATCAGGCCCTGGGTGACCACCTGCTCGGCGCCCGCCGCCAGTGCCCGCGCCAGCGTCTCGTGCTCCAGCAACCGCGCCCGCTGCAGTTCGGCCCGCCCTTCGGCCAGCAGCACCGGCAACAAGGCTGCCACCAAGGCCAGCGCCCAAAGCGCCATCAGCAGGGCCACGCCCCTTTGTCGCCGCACCCGCATTCCTCCAGGCAAAAGCGGCATTGGAACCGACCCAGGTTGCAGAATCGTGGCAGTGACGCGGATACCCAACACCAGGCCAAAACAAAAAACCCGCCACCAGGGCGGGTTTCCTCACCAGCAGGGCCGCCTCACAGCTTGGCGATGGATACCTCGGTGGATTTGACGAAGGCGATCACCTCGCTGCCCACCTGGAGTTCCAGCTCCTTGACCGAGCGGGTGGTGATGACGGAGGTGACGATGCCGGCGGCGGTCTGGACGTCGATCTCGGAAAGCACCGAGCCCTCGATGATTTCCTTGATGGTGCCCTTGAACTGGTTGCGAACGTTGATGGCCTTGATGGTCATGGCAGAACTCCTCGGATGAACGATCAGTAGGCCCAGCGCAGTTGCGTGGGCAGGGGTTGCACGATTTCGGGTAGATCGGGGTTGAGCGGCTGCTGCAGCACCCGGGCCAGTACCTCGGCTTCCAGGCGGGCCAGCTGGGCATCGCCGGCGGCCCGGGGGCGCGCCAGGTTGACGTCGAGATCCAGGCCGACATGGCCGTCTTCGATGAGCACCACGCGGTCGGCCAGGGCAACCGCCTCGCCCACGTCGTGGGTCACCAGCAGCACGGTGAAGCCGTGGCGCTGCCAGAGGCCTTCGATGAGTTGCTGCATCTCGATGCGGGTCAGGGCATCCAGGGCGCCCAGCGGCTCGTCGAGCAGCAGCAGGCGCGGCTGGTGGATCAGGGCGCGGGCCAGGGCTACGCGCTGCTTCTGGCCGCCGGACAGCGCCGAGGGCCATTCCTGGGCGCGATCGGCCAGGCCGACCGCTGCCAGGGCTTCCAGCGCCTTGGGCTTCCAGTCGCCCTTGAGGCCCAGGCCGACGTTGTCGATGATGCGTTTCCAGGGCAGCAGGCGCGCGTCCTGGAACATCAGCCGGGTGTCTTCGCGGTGCGCCGCCAGGGGTTCGTCCTGCCCCAGCAGGGTGCCGCCACTGGCGCGGTCGAGTCCGGCCACCAGGCGCAACAGAGTGCTCTTGCCGCAGCCACTGCGGCCCACCACGGCGACGAACTGACCGGCCGGGATCTCCAGATCGATCCCATGGAGCACGGTGCGCTCGCCAAAGGTCTTGACCACCTGTTGAAGCTTCAGGGCGATGCCCCGTGCCAGCGGCGGAACGGCTTGCAGACTGGTCATGCGTGGGCTCCCTTCTGATAGGCCGGGTGCCAGCGCAGCCAGGCGCGTTCCAGGCCGCGGGCGGCGAGATCCGCCAGCTTGCCGAGGACGGCATAGAGCAGGATGGCCAGCACCACGATGTCGGTTTGCAGGAATTCCCGGGCGTTCATCGCCAGGTAGCCGATGCCGGAGCTGGCGGAAATGGTCTCGGCGACGATCAGCGTCAGCCACATCAGGCCGAGGGCGAAACGCACCCCCACCAGGATGGCCGGCAAGGCGCCCGGCAGTACCACGTGCCAGAACAGACGCGCCCCGGAGAGGCCGTAGCTGCGGGCCATCTCCACCAGCGCCGGATCGACGTTGCGGATGCCGTGGTAGGTGTTGAGGTAGATGGGGAAGAACACCCCCAGAGCCACCAGGAACAACTTGGCCGACTCGTCGATGCCGAACCAGAGGATCACCAGCGGGATCAGCGCCAGGTGCGGCACGTTGCGCACCATCTGCAGGGTGCTGTCGAGCAGGCGCTCGCCCCATTTCGACAGCCCGGTGATGAAGCCCAGCGCCAGGCCGATGCTGCCACCGATGGCGAAGCCGATACCGGCACGCCAGCCGCTGATGGCCAGGTGTTGCCAGAGCTCACCGCTCTTGACCAGGCTCCAGCCCGCTTCCAGCACCGCCGCCGGTGACGGCAGGATGCGGCTGGACAGCAGGCCGCTGCTCACCGACAGCTGCCAGGCGACGATCAGGGCCACCGGCACCACCCAGGGCGCCAGGCGCTGGAGTTGACGTTCGGTCGTACTGCTCATGCCCGCCCCCTCAGCTCTGCGCCGCTTTCTGCGGCAGGATGTCGTTGGCCACCATCTCGCCGAAGGGACTCACGTAGTTGGCGCCCTCCACCTGGGTCGGCCGCTTGACCGGCAGGTGCGGGAACAGCAGTTCGGCCACCCGGTAGGATTCTTCCAGGTGCGGATAGCCGGAGAAGATGAAGGTATCGATGCCCAGAGCGGCGTATTCCTTGACCCGCGCGGCCACGGTGGGACCGTCGCCGACCAGCGCGGTCCCGGCGCCGCCCCGCACCAGGCCGACACCGGCCCAGAGGTTGGGGGCGATCTCCAGGTTGTCGCGGCGGCCCCCGTGCAGCGCGGCCATGCGCTGCTGGCCGACCGAATCGAAGCGGGCGAAGGCGGCCTGGGCCTTTTCGATGGTGGCATCGTCCAGGTTGGCGATGAGCCGGTCTGCGGCCTTCCAGGCCTCTTCGTTGGTCTCGCGGACGATCACGTGCAGGCGGATGCCGAAGCGCACCGTGCGGCCCTGGGCGGCGGCCTTGGCCCTGACCGCCTCGATCTTCTCGCGCACCGCGTCCAGGGGTTCGCCCCAGGTCAGGTACAGCTCCACCTGCTCGGCGGCCAGGTCCTGGGCGGCATCGGAAGAGCCGCCGAAGTACAGCGGCGGGCGCGGTTGCTGCAGCGGCGGATAGAGCAGCTTGGCGCCCTTCACCTGGATGTGCTTGCCGTCGTAGTCCACCGTCTCGCCCTCCAGCACGCGACGCCAGATGCGGGTGAACTCCACCGAGGCTTCGTATCTTTCGCTGTGGGACAGGTGCAGGCCGTCACCGGCCAGCTCGTCGGGATCGCCGCCGGTGACCAGGTTGAACAGCGCCCGGCCGCCGGAGAGGCGATCCAGGGTGGCCGCCTGCCGCGCTGCCACGGTGGGCGAGATGATCCCCGGGCGCAGGGCTACGAGGAACTTGAGTTTCTGGGTGACCGGGATCAGCGAGGCGGCCACCAGCCAGGAATCCTCGCAACTGCGACCGGTTGGGATCAGCACCCCGCCGAAACCCAGGCGATCGGCGGCCTGGGCGACCTGGGTCAGGTAGCCGTGGTCGACGGCGCGGGCGCCTTCGGCGGTACCCAGGTAGTGGCCATCGCCGTGGGTCGGCAGGAACCAGAAGATATCGAGACTCATGGGGACTTTCTCCAGCAGGCGAATTCAGGGTTTGGCGGCAGCGGTCTGCAGACTGGCGGGCGGGGTCCACACCACGTCGCGGATGACCAGCGGCTTGGGAATCAACTTGAGGGCGGTGAAGGCGTCGGCGATCTTCTGCTGCTGCGCCGCCACCTCGGGACTGATGAAGCGGGCGCCATAGCCCTGGCGCTTGACCACCCGTTCGGCGGTGTCCAGCGGCAGGTTCAGCAGCGGCGCCACCTGGGCGGCGACCTGGTCGGGGTGGGCCTTGGCCCACTCGCCCACCGAGCGCACCTCGTCGACGATGGCGCCGACCTGCTCGGGATGGGCCTTGGCGAAGCTGCGGGTGGCCAGATAGAACTGGTGGTTGTCGGCGAGGCCGGTGGCATCGGTCAGGGTGCGCGCCTGCAACTGGGTCTCGGCGGCGGCCTGATAGGGATCCCAGATCACCCAGGCATCCACCGCGCCGCGCTCGAAGGCGGCGCGGGCATCGGCGGGCGGCAGGTAGACCGGCTGGATGTCCTGGTAGGGGATGCCGGCCTTGGCCAGTGCCTGCACCAGCAGGTAGTGGACGTTGGAACCCTTGTTCAGGGCGATCTTCTTGCCCCTGAGATCGGCCAGCGACTGGATGGCCGAATCCTTGGGCACCAGGATGGCTTCGCTGGTGGGCGCCGGCGGTTCGTGGGCCACATAGACCAGATCGGCCCCGGCGGCCTGGGCGAACACCGGCGGGGTCTCCCCGGTCACGCCGAAATCGATGCTGCCGACGTTGAGGCCTTCCAGCAGCTGCGGGCCGCCGGGGAATTCGGTCCACTGCACCTTGACGCCGTCCTTGGCCAGGCGCTGCTCCAGGGTGCCGCGAGCCTTGAGGGTGATCAGGGTGCCGTACTTCTGATAGCCGATGCGCACCGTCTCTTCCGCCTGGGCCAGGCCGGCGGCCAGGGTCAGCAGGGAAACGGCGAGCAGCGAACGGGTGAAGGAGAACTGCATGACTAACGCTCCTGGTCAGATGCCCCAGCGCGCCTGACCGATGCGATCGGCCAGCAGCTCGGGGGTCAGGGGTTGGGGACGCCGCACCAGGGCCGCGTGGAATTGTTCGAGGGATTCGTGCAGGCGCTGCTCCAGCGCCGGGGTCAGGGCGACGCCGGTCTCGGTGTAGCTGACCTGGCTGTCGTCGGCGAAGACGCCATTGAGGATTTCCTGGGCCTTGAGCGCCGAAAGCACCGGCTTCAGCGCGTAGTCGATGGCCAGCAGGTGGCCGCTGGAACCGGCGGTGGCCAGGGGCAGCACCACCTTATGGGTCAGGGCGCGTTCGGGCAGCAGGTCCAGCAGGGTCTTGAGGGCGCCGGCCAGGGAGGCCTTGTACACCGGGGTGGCGATCACCAGGCCATCGGCGGCCTGCAACTGGGCGATCAGTTCCACCACCGGCGGACTGTCGAAACGGGCACCGATGAGGTCGGCGGCGGGAAAGTCCTGGATACGCCAGCGCGACAGTTCCACGCCGCGCGCCTGCAGCCAGTTCGCTGCCAGATCCAGCACGCCGGTGGAGCGCGACCGCGCTCCCGGACTGCCCGCCAAAGTCACCACCTGCATCGCCGCCTCCAGGATAAAAAGGAGCGGTGTCGCGCCGCTCGAAAAGGAATGAGCGGACCTTAGCAAGGGGTGCTTATTCCCTAAAAATATCCTTTAGGCACTTGGTTATAACCAGAAAACAAAAACCCCGGCCGGAGCCGGGGTTTTCTTGTCACCGCAGGTGTCAGCGATTGGGCTGCGGGGTCAGGCGCAGATAGGGCTTCACCGCGGTGTAGCCCTTGGGGAAACGGCGCTTGAGTTCTTCTTCGTCCTTGAGCGACGGCACGATGACCACGTCATCGCCATCCTTCCAGTTGCCCGGGGTCGCCACCTTGTGATTGTCGGTGAGCTGCAGGGAATCGATCACCCGCAGGATCTCGTCGAAATTGCGTCCGGTGCTGGCCGGATAGGTGATCGACAGCCGCACCTTCTTTTGCGGATCGATGACGAACAGCGAGCGCACCGTGAGGGTGTCGTTGGCATTGGGGTGGATCATGTCGTAGAGGGTCGAGACACTGCGATCGGCGTCGGCCAGGATCGGAAAGCCCACGGCGGTCGCCTGGGTTTCTTCGATGTCCTTGATCCAGCCCTGGTGCGATTCCAGGCCGTCCACCGAGAGGGCGATCACCTTGACGTCGCGCTTGGCGAATTCGTCCTTGAGCTTGGCGGTGAGGCCCAGTTCGGTGGTGCAGACCGGGGTGAAGTCGGCCGGATGGGAGAAGAGCACGCCCCAGCTGTCGCCCAGCCACTCGTGGAAGCGGATGCGACCCAGGCTGGAATCCTGTTCGAAATCGGGGGCGATGTCGCCCAGACGGATGGTCATTGGCAGTTCTCCTGATGCAGGTAGGGATAGCGGCACTATGCCGCCCACCAGAGCGGGCGGGAAAGATCGGATCACGCTGTGGTTATAACGCGAAAGACGACCCGTCCAGGGCCATCGTCCGGCGGCTACGCCCTGTGCTGCGTGATGCCCCTCACAATTTCGTCGCGCTTTTTCCACCCAGGCGCAGCGGCCGCTAGGGTGCTACACCTAAGGAAGATCGACGGACCGCCATTTGGCCGAGCGGGGCAACCCGCAGCGCTCGCCATGGTCTGTTGGCAAGACGAGGAGGAGATTCTCATGTTAGGCAAACGTAATGACGACCCCGGTGCCAGCACCCATTTCCGTAGCGAGCGCGTCAGCGTGGTCAACGGTCAGTTTTTCTTCACCACCCGCGAGGGCACCCTGGAAGGCCCCTTCTTCAGCCGCGAAGAAGCCCTCAACCAGATCGATCGCTACGTCGAGCGGCTGCAGACCTCTCAGGGCCTGATGCGCCAATCCGTCAGCAACGTCTGACCGCCTGCGCTCGATCCTTTAGACTGCGCGCCCTGAATCCCAGGCCGCGCCGCTCATGACCGATTTCCAGCACGCCCAGCTCGACTGGGATGCCTCCGGGCAACCCCACTCCCGCACCTATGGCGACGTCTATTTTTCCCGCGCCAGCGGTCTGGAAGAGACGCGCTATGTCTTCCTGCAGCAGAATCGCCTGGCCGAACGCTTCGCCGCGCTGGCGCCGGGCGAAGTCTTCACCATCGGCGAGACGGGTTTCGGCACCGGCCTCAACTTCCTCTGCGCCTGGCAACTTTTCGACGCCCTGGCACCACAGGAAGCGCGCCTGCATTTCGTCAGCGTCGAGCGCTTTCCGCTGACCGCCGCCGATCTCGCCCAGGCGCTGAGTCTCTGGCCGGAACTCGCCCCCTACAGCGCGGCGCTGCAGCGGCAGTACCAGGCGATCCATCCAGGCTTCCAGCGGCTGATCCTGGGCGACGGGCGCATCACCCTGACCCTGCTGGTCGGCGATGTGCTGGAGCGCCTGCCCGAACTGGATGCCCGTTGCGATGCCTGGTTCCTGGACGGCTTCGCCCCGGCCAAGAACCCCGAGATGTGGACGCCCGCGCTGTTCGCCGAGCTGGCTCGGCTGTCCCATGCCGGCACCACCCTGGCGACCTTTACCTGCGCCGGCTTCGTCCGCCGTGGTCTCAACGAGGCCGGCTTCGCCATGGCCAAGGTGCCTGGCTTCGGCCACAAGCGCGAAATGTTGGCCGGCGTGCTGGAACGCCCCGTCGCCCCTGATCCCGTGCCCTGGTATGCCCGCCCACCGCGCCCCCAGGGCCCGCGCACGGCCCTGGTCATAGGCGCCGGCCTGGCCGGTTGCGCCACCGCCGCCAGCCTGGCCCGCCGCGGCTGGCAGGTCCGGGTCGTCGAGCGCCACGGGGCGCCCGCCCAGGAGGCCTCCGGCAATCCCCAGGGCGTGCTCTATCTCAAGCTGTCGGCCCATGACACCCCGCTCAGTCGGCTGATCCTCGATGGCTTCGGCCTGACCCTGCGCCAATTGCAGGCCCTGCCGACGGGCGCGACCTGGTCACCCTGCGGGGTGCTGCAACTGGCGCTGACGGACAAGGACGCCCAGCGGCAGGCGCAACTGGCCGCGCACTTCCCCGCCGATCTGCTGCAGCCCCTGGACAGCGACGCCGCCAGCGACAGGGCCGGAATCGGTCTCACGGCGGGGGGCCTGTTCTTTCCGGAAGGAGGCTGGGTGCATCCGCCGGCGCTGTGCGCGCACTGGCTGGCCCATCCGAATATCGAGCTGGTCACCCATACCGAGGTGACCGCCCTCCAGCAGACCGAGCACGGCTGGCAGGCCAGCACCCAGGGCGAGCCGCTGACGGCGGCGGTGGTCGTGGTGGCCAGCGCCGCCCAGGCCCGAACGCTGCTGCCCGGCCTGCCGCTGAAGGCGATCCGCGGACAGCTGTCCGCGCTGCCGGAAACCCCGGATAGCCAGGCGCTGGCCACCGTGGTCTGCGGCGAAGGCTATCTCGCCCCGGCGCGGGAAGGTCGGCACTGCCTGGGCGCCAGCTTCGTGTTCGACCGGAGCGACACCGAACCCAGCCAGGTGGAACACCAGAGCAACCTGCACCTGCTCGCCGAATTGTCACCCGCGTTAGCGGCAGGCTATGCAGCCGAGAAACTGGAAGGTCGCGTGGCTTTCCGCTGTACCTCGCCGGATTACCTGCCCCTGGTCGGCCCGGTGGTGGACGAAGACCTCTTCGCCCAGCGCTACCAGGCACTGGCCTACGACGCCCGCCAGGTACCCGAGCAGCCTGCGCCCTGGCGCGAGGGACTCTATGTCAATCTGGCGCACGGCTCCCGTGGCCTGGTCACCACCCCGCTGGCCGCCGAACTGCTGGCGGCGTGGCTGGAAGACGAGCCCCTGCCGGTGGCGCGACAGGTGGCCGAGGCCTGCCACCCCAGTCGTTTCCCCCTGCGCCGGTTGATTCGCGGCGGCTAGATGATCGCCAGCGGACTCTTGGCTTGCGGCGGCGGAAAGGCGCCGTCGAGCAGGGCGAAGTCCTCTTCGCTCAGGCGCAGATCCAGGGCCCGCGCATTCTCTTCCAGATGTCCGGCATCGCCGGCCTTGGGAATGGCGATCACACCCGGCTGACGCAGCACCCAGGCCAGGGCGATCTGCGCCGGGGTGGCCTGATGCCGTTCGGCCAGGGTAGCCAGGGCCGGGTGGCGCAGCAGATCCCCGCCCTGCCCCAGCGGACAATAGGCCATCAGGGGCATCTGCTGACGCTGGCACCAGGGCAGCAGGTCATGCTCGATACCGCGCTGTTCCAGGTTGTAGAGCACCTGATTGGCGCTGCAGCGATCATCGTTCAATTCGAGCATGTCGCTGGTGTCGAGGTTGGAAACGCCCCAGTGGCGGATCTTGCCTTCGTCGCGCAGCTTCTCCAGCGCCATGACCGTCTCGATCAGTGGCACCTGGCCGCGCCAGTGCAGCAGATAGAGGTCGATGACATCGGTGCCCAGGCGCTTCAGACTGCGCTCGCAGGCGAGGGGTACGCCGGCTTCGGTGGCGTTCTTCGGATAGAACTTGCTCACCAGGAAGACCTCGTCGCGCCGCCCGGCAATGGCCTCACCCACCAGTTCCTCGGCGCGGCCTTCGCCATACATCTCGGCGGTGTCGATCAGGGTGAGTCCCAGGTCCAGGCCCTGGCGCAGGGCACTGACCTCCTGGCGATGCAGATCCGCGTTCTCGCCCATGCGCCAGGTACCCTGGCCCAGCGCCGGAACGGTAGTGCCATCGGGCAAACGAACGGTTTGAGCGGTATTCATGGGCGCTTCCTTCTCTTGGATGTGGTCGTTAGAACGCCAGCGCGACGCCGATTCTCCCGGTCATCCGCCAAACGGCAGCCAACGCCTTCCCACAGGCCCTGCGACCTGACGTCGCACTGTTAAAGTACGCCTACAAGGATTCCAAGAAAAATCACCAGGACCTGCCATGAAGTCGTCGATCCTGGGCCTTTGCGCCCTGCTCTCCGCCGCCATGCCCATGACATCCAGCTACGCTGACGTCATTACTCTGAGGTTTTCCCATGTGGTAGCGCCGGAGACCCCCAAGGGCAAGGGCGCTCAGCTGTTCCAGCAGCTGGTGGCGCAGCGCCTCGCCGGTCAGGTCCAGGTGGAGGTGTTGCCCAGCGGCACGGCCTTTACCGATGCCAACGAACTCCAGGCACTGCAGGACGGCAAGGTCGACATCCTGGCGCCGGCTATCAGCAAGCTCACCGAACTCAGTCCCAAGCTCAAGCTGTTCGACCTGCCCTTCCTGTTCGAGAGTCGTGCGGCGCTCGATCACTTCCAGGCCCGGCCCAGCGGTCGCCAGCTGCTGCAGAGCCTGGAGCCAGCCGGGGTCATCGGCCTGGCCTACTGGCCCAACGGCCTCAAGCAGCTGTCGGCGCGCAAGCCCCTGCGCGAACCCGGCGACGCCAAGGGACTGGTGTTCCGCATCCAGAACTCCGACGTCCTGCAGAGCCAGTTCGAGGCCCTGGGCGCCACGGCGGTCAGGCTGCCCTTCAACCAGACCCTGCAGGCACTCACCACGGGCACCGTCAATGCCACCGAGAACACCTGGTCCAATTACTGGAGCCAGCGTCTCGACCAGCAGCAGCGCTATTTCACCGAGAGCAACCACGGCGCCCTCGACTACATGCTGATCGTCAAGGCGGATCGCTGGCGCACCCTGCCCTTCGCCGTACGCAGCACCCTGGAAGAGATCATCGACCAGGTGACCTTCGAGGTGAAGAAGCAATCCGAGGCGGAAAACCAGCGTGATCGGGCGCGCATCGCCGCCGCGGGTGGCAGCGAGATCATCACCCTCACTCCCGAGCAACGGGCGCGCTGGCGGGAGGCCATGCGTCCGGTCTGGCAACGCTATGAAGGCGAGCTCGGCGCCTCGCTGCTCAAGGCGGCGGAAACCTCGAACTAGCGGGCCTGTTGCGGCGGCGCGGCCCAGCGGCGCAGGGGCAGACTGCCCGCCTCGCGGCACTGCAGATCGCGAAAGGGTCCCGCGACCCGGACCCAACCCGGCCCTGGCGGCGTCTGGGTACAGAAGTCCTGGGCATCGGTGTTGCTGCGCCAGCGCCAGTAGGCCGCCGGCTCGGCGACGGCCTGGCTACCCAGCAGCACCAGCAGGCCGATCGCCAGGTACCTGCCAGCGGTCCGCCGGAACCTCTCGCGCGATAAGCATGTCGGTTTGCAGGTAGGCCCTCTGAATTCGCACAGGATTTCCGCCATGCCGCTATCCGTCTTGCGTAGCAAACCCACCCTCCTCGCCCTCGCTCTGGTTGGCGCCGGTCTGGCTCTGACCGGCTGCGTCCGCGATCCGGAAAAACGTTCTCTGGGTGCCGAGGCGATCAGCAATGCCAAGAGCATGGCGCGCACCGATGTCGACATGCAGAAGGTGCTGAACAAATACGCCAGCTTCGATCCCAAGGCCGTGGAAAAACTCACCGCTCAGCAGGCCCGCCAACAGCCTACCATCGCCGATGCGGTCAAGGGTGTCCTGCAGGACGAGGGTCGTCCCACCCAGCCTGAGGCCCTGGTACCCGGCGTGACCAGCGTCGACCGTGCTGTGGATGGCGCCGCCGGCGTGCTGCCCGCCCGCATCTACACCCCCGAGGGCCAGGGTCCCTTCCCGGTCATCCTCTACTTCCACGGCGGCGGCTGGGTGTTCGCCGATCGCAACGTTTACGACGGTGGCGCCCGCGGTCTGGCCAAGCAGGCCAATGCCATCGTGGTCTCGGTGGACTATCGCCAGGCGCCCGAATACAAGTTTCCCGCTGCCCATGATGACGCCCTGGCGGCCTATCGCTGGGTGACCACCCACGCCGGCTCGCTCAACGGCGATTCCCAGCGGCTGGCCCTGGCCGGTGAAAGCGCCGGGGGCAACCTGGCGGTGGCGACCGCCGTGGCCGCCCGCAAGGCCGGTCTCACCGCACCCAAGCACGTGCTGTCGGTCTATCCGGTGGCCCAGACCAATACCCATACCCCGTCCTACGAGCAGTATGCGGACGCCAAGCCGCTCAATCGGCCGATGATGCTGTGGTTCGTCGAACAGGTGACCCGTACGCCCGCCGATCTCAAGGATCCGCGCCTGGACCTGACTCGCGCCGACCTCGCCGGCCTGCCGCCGGTGACCATCGTCAATGCCGAGATCGATCCCCTGCGTGACGACGGTGGCTTCCTGGAGACCGCCCTGCGCCAGGCCGGCGTCCAGGTGGAGCGAAAGGTCTATCCGGGCGTCACCCACGAGTTCTTCGGCACCGCTGCGGTGGTGCAGAAGGCCAAGGACGCCCAGGCCTATGCCGGCAGCCGTCTCAAGACGGACCTGGGCAAATAACAGTCTTCCGTCCGTCGTGAACACCGCCGGCCCCATGCCGGCGGTGTGCATTCAGTCGGGAAACAGCAAGGGCCCGGCCTCGCGCATGAAGATCTCGCAGGTCTTGGGGCCCACCCCCTTCAGGGTCTGCAGGCGGCGCTCGAAATCCGCACGATCGGCGCTGGCGTTACGTAGCTTGAGAAAACTGCCGCCATAGTCTTCCTGCAGATGACGACAGACATCCAGCAGGCGCGTGGCGGTGCTCTCGTCATAACGCCGGTAGTGGCCCTCGCCGAGATAGTTGACCAGTTGCTGCCAGCTCAGATTGAGCAGCTTGCGCGGCGTGTCGCGGCCGTATTTGCGATAGAGCACCGTCCAGGCCTGGGCAGCGATGCTCTGGGAGATGCGCTTGCCGAACAGGTAGCTGGCCAGGAACCAGCCGAACAGCGCCGGCTCGTCGCCCGGCGCCAGGGTCAGACCGAGATCGGCCGCAGAAGTCGTCTTGCTCAAGCATCATCCCTCTCGTAGGCATCTTGCCTAGGGAGGATCTGGCGCGGACGAGGTTCGAAACCAGCGACAGCCGGCAGGCTACTGGCGGATCACCTGGCCGCGTTGCGGCGCCAGCCGCGCCAGCAGGGCATTCTGCGCCCGCTCCGGGATGCCCTCGCGCTGCATGGCCAGTTGCAGGTCTTCCACCAGGGCGTTGAAGTCGGCGGGTTGCAGATTCAGACCGCGATGACTTTCCGCCATGCTCGCCCCTTCATAACGACAGGGACCGCCCGCATCGGCACAGAATTTCTGGATGAGCAGCTTGCGCAGCCGCGCGATGTCGACATTGGCGAAGTAGTGCCGGATCCGCCCGTCGCGCGCCACGTTGAGCAGCATCCCCTCGACGATTCGGGTGATGCCGGGCTGGCCACCCAGCTCCTGATAGAGCCGATCACCCGCCGGCGGCTGGGGCGTGCAACCCAGCATCAGCAGCAGCGCCGCCAGCACCAGAGGCTTCGCCTGCATCAGTAGCTCCCCTGCAGCGACAGATAGAGGCCCTGCTGATCGTCCAGGGTGGCGATCTCGCCCAGCCAGGCATAGGCCAGCACCAGCGACAGATGCTTGTTGGGGAAATAGCCGACGAAGGTATCCACCCAGTCACTCTCTCGGGTAAAGGACAGATTCTGCGGCTTCTCGCGATATTCCATGCCTACCGCCCACTGGGGATTGAAGAACACCGCCGCCGAGCCCTCCTTGAGCCACTGACGGCTGTCGTTGCGATCGCCACCGAAGCCCAGCAGCCCCATCTCGTTGGCGCGGCTGTACCTGAGACCGACGTTGAGCAGCAGGTTGTAGCCGAAGGCGCCGCCCAGAAACAGCCGGCTGGCACCCAGGTAGCCCTCGACATCGCTGTCGCGCCGCGCCCCCACGGCCGCGGGAATGCCGAAGTCGCGCTGATGCTTGTACTGCACGCCCAGGGCGATCTGCGGCAGCCGGTCGTAGATCAGGTCACCCGCCAGGCGCACCTTGGCGCCGACGATGTCCTGGCTGAGGCTGTCTTCCTCGAGCTTCATCAACCGCCGCAGGGTCGGCATGTCCAGGCGCTGGCGGGCATAGGAGACTTCCACCCGATTGTCGTAGGCCGCCGCGACGCCGGTGGCATCGAGCCGATAGTCACCGGTCCACACCCGGGTGGCGAAGGCGGTGGCGCCGGGCTGGCCGCTTTCGCCATAGCCGCCGATCACCGCCCAGGGCGTGATACCACCGCCCGCCGCGCCTTCCAGACTGCTGGCGCCGCCGGTGGCCAGCAGCTTGCCGCCGTCGGCCTGCACCCCGGTCGCCAGCAGCAACCCCGCCAGCAGCCAGCCACGCTTCATGACAGCGCCTCCAGCACAGGCTGGCTCTGCCGTTCCATCCAGGCCTCGAATTCCACGGCCGGTACCGGACGGCTGATGTAGTACCCCTGGATCACATCGCAGCCCCAGCTGCGCAACAGCGCCAGGGCTCGGGCTTCCTCGACCCCTTCGGCGACCACCTCCAGACCCAGGTTGTGGCCCATCTCGATGGTCGAGCGGACGATGACGGCGTCATCGTTGCCCGGTGCCAGCTCCTTCACGAAGGACTGGTCGATCTTCAATTCGTCCACCGGCAGCCGCTTCAGGTGCGCCAGGGAAGCCTGGCCGGTGCCGTAGTCGTCCACCGACAACCGGATGCCCAGCACGGAGAGCCGGGTCAGCAGCGCGATGGCCGCTTCCGGATCGGCCATGATGGCGCTCTCGGTGATCTCGAAGGTCAGCTGCCGCGCCGAGACGCCGGCGTCATCCAGCCAGCCCATGACCCGCTCAGGCAGTCGGGCATCGGCCAGGTCGACCGCCGAGACGTTCAGCGACACCTTGACCTCTCGGCCCTGGGTCTGCCAGAGCGCCAGCTGCCGGATCGCCGCCTGGATCACCCAGCGGGTGAGTCCGGCCATGCTGCCACTGCGCTCGGCCAGGGGAATGAATTCACCCGGCGAGACCATGCCCAGTTCGGCGTGGCGCCAGCGCAGCAGCACCTCGGCCTGGTGCGGCCCGCTGCCCTGCAGCGCCACCTTGGGTTGGAACACCAGCATCAATTCACCCCGCTCGCCCGCCAGCGGCAGATCGTGGACCAGTTGCAGACGCCGCTGCTGGGCCGCATCCCGTCCTTCATCATAGACCCGCAGGCGATCCGGCAACTGCCCGGCATCGAGCATGGCGCTGCGCGCGCGCTCGATCAGCTGGGTCGGATCGTCGCCATGGCGCGGATATTCGACGACACCGATGCGGCAACTGAGACGATACAGCTGACCTTCCCACTCGATCGGCTCGGCCAGCGACAGACGCAGCTGCTCGGCGAGCCCCACCGCGCCTTCCAGACCGACGCGGCAGAACTGCACGAGAAACTCGTCGCCCACCGGTCGCGAGACGCAGCCACGGCCGGCCAGCAGCACCTGCGCCCGCTCGGCCACCATCCTGAGCATCCGATCGCCCCCGGCGACCCCGGCGCTTTCATTGATCGCCTGGAAGCCATCCAGCCCCAGGTACAGCAGCGAAACCTGGGATTGGGTGGCGATGAAGACCCGCAGGCGTTCCTCGGCCAGGATGCGATTGGGCAATCCGGTCAGGGCATCATGCAAGGCATTGTGATTTAGCCGCTGCTCGCGTTCAGCGATGCCCTGGCGCATCTCTTCGAGCACCTGTGCCAAGCGGCCGAATTCGTCCCGGCGCTGGACTTCCACCTTGACCCCGTAGTCCCCCTGGCCGATCCGCCAGGACATCACCGACAGCTGCCGCAACGGCTGGGCCAGGTTGCGTGCCAGCCAGAGCGCGCCCAGCAGCGCCGCCAGCAGGGCACCGCCGGCGATCAGCGCCAGTTGCCTGAGCAGGGGTTCGAACTCGACCATGGCCAGATCGAGCGAACGCAGCAGATAGACCTGTACCGGATGGTCGGCGGTGCCGAGGGTCAGCCGCTTGACCTGATAGCGGCGATCACCCAGGATCAGCTGCCAGCTATCGCTGCCCTTGGGCGCGTTCGCCAGCTCAGGCAGCAGCAGCCGTCCCTGCGCCTCCGGCAGGGTACTGGCCATCAGCGCCGCTTCGCCGAGAAACACCACGTCCAGGTTGATCAGCGAGCGAAATTCCTCGGCCATGGCCTGATCCATGGCGAAACTCATCACCACCTGGGCAATGGGCACAGGAGCCCGGACCGGCACCGTGACCCGCAATTGCGGCAGGCCGGTACCCGCCAGCACACAGCTGCCGTCATTGCCCGACGCCACCGCGACGGGCAGCCGCTCGCCTTGGCTGTGCGCCGCCACGGTGCTGGCGATCAGCCGGCCGTCCAGATCCAGCAGATAGGTATCGCCCGCGCCCACCCGGGCGCCATGGTTGGCCAGCGCTGACCTCAGGGTCGGCACATCGCCACTGGCGACGGCATCGCGAAAGCCGAAATCGGCGGCGAGCACCCGCACGGCATCGTTCAGCCGGCGGCAGCGCCCGTCCAGCACCTGGCGAAAGACCCGCGCCCCGGTGTCGAGCTGGTCATAGGACTGGCGCACCGCACTGGCCTCGGTGGCGGCCTTGACCGTCAGATAGACCAGGGTGATGACCACCAGCATCAGCAGGAAAAGACTGCCGGCGATGCGGGTCTGGAAACTATGGATGAGCTTCATCGTGCGTGGCCTTGTGGAAGGCATCCTCGAAAGCCGAGCTCGCCGGCTCCACGGACTGCGGCTTCGGCTGAACCGCCAGCTGGAGTTTCAGGGTCACCGGCTTGCCCGCCACGTCCAGCGCAGGCTGGGCGACCTCCTGCTTGTCGCTGAGGTCGGGGTGCCACAGTGCCAGCTGATAATGACCGTCCGGCGCCTCCAGGCGGGCCTGGCCCTGACTGTCGGTCACCGCAGAGCGCCCGGCGGTGGTCACGTAGACGTATCCCACCATCCAATCGTGGATATTGCAGCCCACCACCACCACGCCCGGTTGGTCGAACACCACCGGCGTGCTGGGAAGCCCGTGGTAGAGCGGCAGCTCGAAGCGCTTCGGGCTGGAAAAGGAATAGACCTGATGGCGGATGTCGTCGGTATTGGGAAAGCTCACCGCCGTCCCGGTGGCCACCGCCAGGACATGGGGGACGAAGCGCCGATTCTGCTGGTCGATGGCCGCGGGCCGCCGCTCGGGCACCAGTCCCGGCGCCGACAGCATAACCACCGCATCGGCCAGGGGTGCTCCCTGGCTGTCCACGACCTGCACGGCGACCGGCGCCGCCTGCGCGCTGCCGAGGCCCAAGACCAGCAATCCCGTTACTAGATGTCGCTTGTTCACCCGCTGTTCTCCACCGCGCGCCCTTGGAAACTCTCGCCGGCTTCGCGGCGTGACTTCAGCTTTAGCGGCAGTCTCGGGGGAATCTTTATCGTCGCGACGGCCAGTCGTTGCCCCGGTCGTCGCACTTCAAGCGGTGCCCGGCGGTCAAGAAGGACAGGTCTCGGCCTGCGTTGAAAAAGCAGCGCCCTCGCCCCATGTTGGCCCTACATCCAAGCCCAAGGTACGCCAATGAGCGATCAGGACAACCAAGCGGACATTCTCAGCGAAGAAGCCGGCCAGACCGGTCTGGTGCTACCCGGCCAGAATCTTCCCGACAAGCTGTACGTCATCCCCATTCACAACCGCCCCTTCTTCCCGGCGCAGGTACTGCCCGTCATTGTCAACGAAGAGCCTTGGGCGGAAACCCTGGAGCTGGTGGCCAAGACCGACCACCATTGCCTGGCGCTGTTCTACATGGAGCAGCAACCCGGCGATGCCGACGGCTTCGATCCCGACCAGTTGCCGCAGCACGGCACCCTGGTGCGCATCCACCATGCCACCCGCCAGGACGGCAAGCTGCAGTTCGTGGCCCAGGGCCTGTCGCGGGTGCGCATCCGCGGCTGGCTGCGCCGTCAGCGTCCGCCCTATCTGGTGGAAGTCGAGCACCTGCGTCCCAGTCCCGATCCCAGCGACGAGGTGAAGGCCTATGGCATGGCGCTGATCAACGCCATCAAGGAGCTCTTGCCCCTCAACCCGCTGTACAGCGAAGAGCTGAAGAACTATCTCAATCGCTTCAGCCCCAACGATCCCTCGCCGCTCACCGACTTCGCCGCCGCCCTCACCACCGCGCCGGGCGATGAACTGCAGCAGGTGCTCGATACCGTGCCCATGCTGCAGCGCATGGAAAAGGTCCTGCCGCTGCTGCGCAAGGAGGTAGAGGTCGCCCGCCTGCAGAAGGAGCTGTCCGCCGAGGTCAATCGCAAGATCAACGAGCGCCAGCGCGAATTCTTCCTCAAGGAGCAACTCAAGCTGATCCAGCAGGAGTTGGGCATCACCAAGGACGATCGCAGCAGCGACATCGAAGGTTTTCGCCAGCGCCTGGACGGCAAGATCCTGCCCGAAGCCGCGCAGAAGCGCATCGACGACGAGCTGAACAAGCTGTCCATCCTCGAGACCGGCTCGCCGGAATACGGCGTCACCCGCAACTACCTGGACTGGGCCACCGATCTGCCGTGGGGTATCCACGGCCAGGACAAGCTCGATCTCAAGCACGCGCGCAAGGTGCTCGACCGGCACCACGCCGGGCTCGACGACATCAAGAATCGCATCCTCGAATTCCTCGCGGTGGGCGCCTTCAAGGGTGAGGTGACCGGCTCCATCGTGCTGCTGGTGGGTCCGCCCGGGGTGGGCAAGACCAGCATCGGCAAGTCCATCGCCGAATCCCTCGGCCGCCCCTTCTATCGCTTCAGTGTCGGCGGCATGAGGGACGAAGCCGAGATCAAGGGCCACCGCCGTACCTACATCGGCGCCATGCCCGGCAAGCTCGTCCAGGCCCTGCGCGACGTCAAGGTGATGAATCCGGTCATCATGCTCGACGAGATCGACAAGATGGGCCAGAGCTACCAGGGCGATCCCGCCTCGGCACTGCTGGAGACCCTGGATCCGGAACAGAACGTCGATTTCCTCGACCACTATCTGGATCTGCGCCTCGACCTGTCCAAGGTGCTGTTCGTCTGTACCGCCAACACCCTGGACTCCATTCCCGGGCCTCTGCTGGACCGCATGGAGGTCATCCGCCTCTCCGGCTATATCGCCGAGGAAAAGCAGGCCATCGCCAAGCGGCACCTCTGGCCCAAGCAGCTGGACAAGGCCGGGGTGCCCAAGGATCGCCTGACGCTCACCGACAGTGCCCTCAAGGCCCTGGTGGAAGGCTATGCCCGGGAAGCCGGCGTACGCCAGCTGGAGAAGCAGCTGGGCAAGCTGGTGCGCAAGGCGGTGGTCAGGCTCATCGAGGACCCCAAGCTCAAGATCAAGATCGGCGCCTCGGATCTCGAGGACTATCTGGGCATGCCGCCCTTCCGCAAGGAGCAGGTGCTGTCCGGGGTCGGCATCATCACCGGGCTGGCCTGGACCAGCATGGGCGGCGCCACCCTGCCGATCGAGGCGACGCGCATCCATACTCTGAATCGCGGCTTCAAGCTCACCGGCAAGCTGGGTGACGTCATGAAGGAATCCGCCGAGATCGCCTACAGCTACGTCACCGCGCATCTCAAGGACTTCAAGGGTGATCCGAACTTCTTCGACCAGGCCCTCGTCCACCTGCACGTACCCGAAGGCGCCACGCCCAAGGACGGTCCCAGCGCCGGCATCACCATGGCCTCCGCCCTGCTGTCGCTGGCGCGCAACCAGGCGCCTAAGAAGAACGTGGCCATGACCGGCGAGCTGACCCTGACCGGCCAGGTGCTGCCCATTGGTGGGGTACGGGAAAAGGTCATCGCGGCGCGGCGGCAGAAGATCAGTGAACTGATCCTGCCGGAGCCCAATCGCGGTGATTTCGAAGAGCTGCCCGCCTATCTCAAGGAGGGGCTGACCGTCCACTTCGCCAAGCGCTTCGCCGACGTGGCCAAGGTGCTCTTCTAGTCTGACCGTCCGACCTCTTGGGGTATGCTCTGCGTTTTGCCGTCATACCCCGGAGGTTTCCATGTCCAACCGTCTTCTGTTCTGCGGCTGTCTGCTCCTGGCCGGCTGCAGCAGCACCCAGCCGAGCGGCAACCTCATCCTGGGTGACGACAGCGACTGCACCCCGCTGGCCATGCACATCGGCCAGGAACTGACCCTGACCCTGCCCAGCGATCCCACCAGCGGCTATCGCTGGACCATCCTTCAGCGCAGCGACAACCTCAGGCAACTCGGCCCGGAAGTCTTTCGCGAACAGCGCCAGGACCAAGGCGGCATCGGCAGCGCCGGTCAGTCCCTCTGGCGCTTCCGCGCCCAGAGCGCCGGCAGCGCCCATCTCGAACTCCAGGCTCGCCAGCCCTGGGATGCCGAAGCCGAGCCCCAGGCCCGCTTCGACTGCCGTATCGAAATCCGCTGAGCCCACGTCCAGCGGTGCCTGCCGGGGGTACAATGCCCCCTTTCGATTTTCCAGGTACCGCCCATGAGCGAAGCCGACCGCCTGTTCGCGTCGCCGCAGCCTCCTGCCGACTTCACCTTCAACGAAGACGTGGTGCGCGTCTTTCCCGACATGATCAAGAGATCCGTGCCGGGCTATCCCACCATCGTCGAGAATCTCGGTGTCATCGCCGCACGGTTCGCCCAGCCTCATAGCCGCCTCTATGACCTCGGCTGCTCCCTGGGCGCCGTGACCCAGGCGCTGCGCCGTCATGTCCGCGCCGAGGGTACCCGGGTGGTGGCCATCGACAACTCCACCGCCATGGTTACCCGCTGCCGCGAATACCTCAGCGCCCAGGACTCCATGCATGAGGAGTTGCTCCCGGTAGAGGTGGTGGAAGCCGATATCCTCGAAGTCCCGCTCGAACCAGCTTCGGTGATCGCCCTCAACTTCACCCTGCAATTCATCGCCCCGGAACAGCGCCTGGGCCTGCTCAGCCGACTGCGCGCCAGCCTGCTGCCCGGCGGCGCCCTGCTGCTGTCGGAAAAGATCCGTTTTCCGGAGACCGAGACCCAGGCCCTGCTCAACGGCCTGCACCTGGACTTCAAGAGAGCCAATGGCTACAGCGAGCTGGAAATCGCCCAGAAACGCACCGCGCTGGAAAACGTCATGCTCACCGACACCCTGGACGAACACCGTGCGCGCCTCCAGGCCGCCGGCTTCACCACCGTCGTGCCCTGGTTCCAATGCCTCAACTTCACCTCCCTGATCGCCCTGCCATGACCCAGCCTTCCTACCTCGCAGCCCTGCAGCGGGCGCTGGCGGATACCCCGCTGGCCACCTGGTCCCAGTCCCTCGAAGCCGTCCTGGCCGCCAAGTACGCCCGCGGCCACGGCGATCTGCAGCGCTGGCAAGCGGGTGTCGATGCGCTCCCCGAAATCGCTGTAGCGGCTGTCGAACTGCGTGAGGCCGTGCGCCTCGTCGGCGTGCCCTCAGCCGAGCAGCACCAGGCCCTGCGCGAGGCACTGCTGCAACTGCGCCCGTGGCGCAAGGGCCCCTTCCAGCTGTTCGATCTCCACCTGGATACCGAATGGCGCTCCGACTGGAAGTGGGACAGGGTCTCCCCTCACCTGGATCTGCAGGGCAAGCGCGTCCTGGATGTCGGCTGCGGCAATGGCTACTACCAGTGGCGCATGCTTGGCGCCGGAGCCAGCCTGGTCCTGGGGGTCGATCCCAACTGGCTGTTCCACTGCCAATTCCAGGCCCTGCGCCGCTATCTGCCCGACCTGCCCACCTGGCACCTGCCATTGACACTGGAAGAGCTGCCCGTCCTGGACGGCGGCTTTGATACCGTCTTTTCCATGGGCGTGTTCTACCATCGTCGTTCGCCCATCGACCACCTGCTGGATCTGAAGAACTGCCTCGACAGCGACGGTGAGCTGGTCCTGGAAACCCTGGTCGTTGAAGGCGATGCCACCACCGTCCTGGTCCCCGA
This sequence comes from Pseudomonas sp. RIT411, assembly GCF_003057735.2. Taxonomy (NCBI): domain Bacteria; kingdom Pseudomonadati; phylum Pseudomonadota; class Gammaproteobacteria; order Pseudomonadales; family Pseudomonadaceae; genus Pseudomonas; species Pseudomonas sp. RIT411. The sequence continues at coordinate 695 of NZ_QBIZ02000027.1, read as the reverse complement.
AGACCGCTACGCGCAGATGCGCAACGTCTGGTTCCTGCCCTCGGCGGCCGCCCTGCAACTCTGGCTGCAACGCGCCGGTTACCGCGACGTCCGCCTGGTGGATCTCACCCCTACGACGGTAGACGAACAGCGCTCCACCGAATGGATGGGCTTCCAGTCGCTACCGGACTTCCTGAATCCGGAAGATCCAAGCCTGACTGTCGAAGGCCTCCCCGCTCCCCTGCGCGCCACCCTGATAGCCCGCAAACCCTGAACGCAAAAAGCCCGGCATCTGCCGGGCTTTTTCTTGCTCTTGTAACGCTGCGGTAGGTTGGGTTGAGCGCAGCGAAGCCCAACATCCAGCCATCCGATCGCGGCCATGGGCCGCTCCTACGGCATGCCTCCTTGTAGGAGCGGCGGCATCGGCGGACTGCCATGGCCGCGATAGCCCGGCGCAGCCGGGCGGTTGTGGCTCTTTGGCTCTTTGCAGAATGTCAGCAGCACCGTCTAGCAGGCCCTACTCCAAACTCTTTACCACTCCGCTCCTGGTCCCCTCTCCCCCCCGGGAGAGGGCTAGGGTGAGGGCCACCTCAGCTACGCAGCCCCAGGCCTTCGCTGGCCAATTCTCTGCCCCCAGCGCCTAGGCGCCCCAAGGCCCAGCCAAACTTTTCCCGCCCCAAAGACAACACCCCCGCCAGAGTGAACTGAGCGGGGGT
>NZ_QBIZ02000026.1:0-54358 GCF_003057735.2 Pseudomonas sp. RIT411 | reverse complement strand
AACGCCAAAACTTCCGCCCAAAAGAAAAGGGTAGACCTTGCGGCCTCCCCTTGAATTCGTTGTCCTCTCGCACCGCTCGTGACGGTGGCTGCGATCGACCAGGAATGGTGACCTGGGCGGGCCCGGGCGCGGCGGACGGGATACCGTCGTTGGCGATGCGAAAGGCCCTCCTGGGGCGCCTTCGTTGGACAGCTCTACCGGGCTATCGAAGTTGAGTTCAGCTTACGCCCCTGCTGCCAGCAGCGGGTTGCGTTGTGCAGCTTCTTTCCCACCTCTTGCGCAATCCCTGGCCATAAACCTAGCATTGGGCGCAATCGGCTAGCGCAAGGCATGCAAAATGGACAAACTCGATCGCTTCGATCTGAAAATCTTGGCAGAACTGCAGCGCGACGCGCGCCTCTCCAACCAGGAACTGGCTGAACGCATCGGCCTGTCGCCCTCACCCTGCTCGCGACGGGTCAAGCAACTGGAAGACAGTGGCTACATCACCCGCCAGGTCGCCCTGCTGGATCGCAAGAAACTCGGGCTGTCATTGACCGCCTTCGTGCTGATCGGCATGGACAGGCACACCCCCGAGCGTTTCGAGAACTTCCAGGGGATCATTGCCCAGTGTCCCGAGGTGCTGGAGTGCTGCCTGGTCACCGGCATGGATGCGGATTATCAGCTCAAGGTGGTGGTGCCCGACATGGAGCACTATCAGCAGCTGCTGCTGGGCACCCTGACGCGCATCGAGGGGGTCTCCAGCGTGCGCTCGAGTTTCGTGCTCAACCAGATCCTGGCCAGCACCGAGCTACCGCTCAACCATCTGCGGCCCTGAGCGCGGTGCGGCCTCGGCACCCGGGGCAAGAAAGCGCGGCAGCACCAGCATGTGGGGTACGGCGAAGGCCGCCAGCACGGCGAACAGCGCCCGGATGCCGGTGCGCTCCTGCAGCACGAAGAGCAGGCCACCGGCCAGGGTGAAGACGGCCGCGCCCAGCAGGATCGGCCAGGTCAGCTGCAGATAGGCCGTGAAGGTAGGCGCCCCCAGCAGCCGCTGGCGTACCCCGGTCTGGGGTGCGGCATGCAGCAGGTAGAAGCCCAGGGCGAAACCGACCAGAGGTGGCGCCAGCACCACGGCCAGCAGCGTGGCCGCCAGCCAGGGACGGCGACGCTGCCAGGCGGCCAGCAGCAGCACCGGCAACGCCAGCGTCCCAGCCAGCACCAGCAGCCTGGCCAGCCACTCGGCCAATGCCGGAGCGGCATCCGGCCCCATGGCCAGCGCCAGTAGCCGGGCCACGGCCGTCTCGTGCAGCACCGCCGGACCACCCACGATGAATAGTCCCAGCGCCAGCGCACTGAGCCGATCGGCGAGGAGTTCGTCTTCATGGGCGAAATGCCAGATCGACAACAGCAGGAACAGCGGCAGCGCCAGCGTCCCCGCCAGTTGCCAGCAGAGCAGGCAGGCCAGAGCCGTCGCCAGGTAGCTGCCAAGAAAGGCGAGGCGCCGTGCGGAAGCGACCAGGCGTAGATCGCTGGCGCCATGCAGGAGCCCCAGCCCCAGGCCCACCAGCAGCGCGAAGGCCAGCTGCCCTGCCCCACCCGCCAGGCTGGCGAGCCCGGCGGCCGGCAGCAACAGCCATCCGCCGCGCCCGATGGCCGTCATGCTCAGACGCCAGACCGCGCCAGGGCCGTCTTGAGATTGCGCTCCGAGGTGAAGGCGTAGACCACCTTGGCCAGCACATCGAGAATCAGGAAGACCCAGACCGTGGCCGCATCACTCACCGCCCAGACACCCTCGGGTCCCACGGCGAAGACCACCGGATAGATCAGCCAGAGCACACTGAGAAAGCCGACGTTCTTGCGATAGGCCGCACCGATGGCGGCATGCTGCCCGGCCAGGGTCGCCAGCGGCTTCCACAGCAGATAGAGCACCCCGACGAAGGCCGCGCAGGACCAGGCGAAGAACACCCACTTGATGGTGCCGTAGGGCGCCAGAGAGGCGACCAGACCGGTCACGATCATCACCACGTCGAGAGTCACGATGGAGGCCACGAAACCGGCCTGGCCTTCCTGCTCGCGGGCACCTAGGTAGGCCGAGCTCACCACCCCGGCCAGCAGCAGCGGCGTGGTGAAGGTCCAGTCCAGGTAGCGGGCGACATAGGTGATGCTGCCGTCCGGCTTGATCAGGTTGCCGACCCCCAGGTACATGGCCAGATAGGCCGTGGCGGCGATGAAGGGCACGGCGGCATGGACCAGGGTATGGCCACGCAGCGGACCGCGGTGGGCGCCCTTGGCATAGATGGCCAGGGAGGCGAGCGACATGATGACGAAGCCGATCAGCAGAGGGGTGGGACTCATGGGGGTTCTCCAGGGGACGATAGGTGCGCACTGACGGGCCAGGCCCTCTGGAGTAGGGGTTTCTCGGCGACCGCTGCGCTTAAGGTAGAGAAGCCGCCGTGTGAGTTGGTTCAAAATGTTTCAGTGCTGTCAATTGGCTGTCGCCTTGACCCGGATCAAGACGCCGGCCCCCGCCCCCAGGCAGGCTGCGCCGCTTCATGCCCGCCCAGGAATCCGCATGCTGCCGGCCCAGAACGTGATGCTGAGCTACGGACGCTGCTGCGCCAGCCCCGCCTTCTTCGATGACTTCTACCAGCGCTTCCTGGCCAGTTCGCCCCGGGTGCAGGAGAAATTCGCCCGCACCGACATGGCTGCCCAGCAGTTGCTGCTGCGCCACGGCATCATGAACCTGGTCCTCGTCGCCCGCGGCATGCCCGCCACCCGGCTGCGCCAGCTCGGCGAAAGCCATTGCCGCGCCCGGCTGGACATCGACGCCGAACTCTACGGCCTCTGGGTCGACTGCCTGCTCGCCACCCTGGCCGAGCACGATGCCGACTTCTCTCCAGCGCTGCACCAGGAATGGCGGGAGGTGCTGGAAGCCGGGATCGCGGTGATGCGCAGCTACTACTGACCGGACTGGGCCCTGTTGGGCTGCGCTGCGCTCAACCTACGCCCCACCTGCACCGTACTCGCCCCAAACACCCCCTCTCCCTCAGGGAGAGGGCCGGGGTGAGGGCAAACCCAAGCGTCTGGATTTGGACAAGGCACCAGGAACCGCTGCAATCTTCCTGCTCTATCCTCACCTCCTGACCAGCAACCGGAGGCCCAGCCGTGCGCAAGATCGTCCAGATTCAGGTACTGCCTGCCGATGCGGAATCGGCGTCCAACCGGCTTTGCGCTCTTTGCGACGACGGTTCGCTGTGGTTGTGGGCTTCCAGGCCGCCGACGGCTGGCAACCGCTGCCGCCGATCCCTGCTGCCTCTCCCGATGCGGTCGCCGATACGGTCAACAAACCCGCCCAGGCGGGCGCCCGGTGGACAGCCGAAGACGACACCCAGCTCGCGCAACTCTGGTACGAGGCCTAACTGGATGTCGCCCGTATCGCCGCACAGGTCCAGCGCAGCGAGGGCGCCATCGTGTCGCGGCTGGTCAAGCTCGACTTCTTCGCCTCGAGCGAAGACGCCCGTGCCGCCAATCGCCTGCGCCGCAAGAAGCCGGCCGACTCGACACCGGACTAGGGCGAGCAAAGCGCCTGGCCGGGCAAGGCCGCTACTGCGCTGCGCTCATCAACAACCTCACAAACGCCTCCGCCTGCGGCGACACCTCGTCCCGGCGCCTGAGCAACCACACCGCCGAGGTCGCCTCGGGATCGTCCAGCTCGCGATACACCAGCCCTTCCATTTGGGTGCGCTGATAGGTGGCGGGTAGCACGGTGACGCCGAGGCCGGCGGCGACCAGGCCGAGGATGATGAGGACCTCGCTGGCCTCCTGGACGATGCGCGGGGTGAAGCCGGCGCGGGCGGCGAGGCTGTGGAGCTGTTGGTAGAGACCGGTGCCGAAGCTGCGCGGGAAGTAGACGAAGGGCTCTTCGGCGAGGGCGGCCAGGGGCAGCGGGCCGCTGCCCTGCTGCGCCAGGGGATGGTCGTGGCGCAGGGCGACAACCAGGGGTTCGCGGAAGAGTTCGACCGCCACCAGGGCGTCGGGCAATTCGATGGGGCGGATCAGGCCGATCTGCAGGTTGCCGGCGAGCATGGCGTCGATCTGTTCGCGACTGCTCATCTCCTGCAGTTGCAGGCGCACCTCGGGATAGGCGCGGCGGTAGGCAAACAGCGTCTTGGGGATGGTGGCGACGAAGGGCGAGGAGGCGCTGAAGCCCACCTGCAGTTGCCCGGTCTCGCCGCGGCCGGCGCGACGGACCCGTTCGGCGGCACGCTCGCTGGCCAGGAGGATCTGCCGGGCCTCGTCGAGAAACAGCCGGCCGGCCTCGGTCAGGGCGACGCGTCGGTTGGTGCGTTCCAGCAGGCGGGTGCCCAGTTCGCTTTCCAGGGCCTGGATCTGCTGGCTGAGCGGTGGCTGGGAGATGTTCAGGCGCTCGGCGGCGCGGCCGAAGTGCAGTTCTTCGGCGACCGCCACGAAATACCTCAGGTGGCGCAATTCCATACGTCTTCCATTGAGTCGTAGAACCTATCAATCGAGACGGACAATATATTGGATATATGGCAGCCACCAGCCTAGGGTGGTGAGATCAGACCTGCCCCGAGGTACCCGTGAACACGTCCCGGTCGTCCGCCACGCCATCCACCCCCACCCTGGCCACCCTGCCCGCCGCCAACGAAGCCCACCACGAACCGGACGTCTTCATCGAGAAGGGCACGCCGCAGTTCCTGCGCACCGCCCTGGCGCTGTTCTGCGGCGGCTTCGCCACCTTCGCCCTGCTCTATTGCGTGCAGCCGCTGATGCCGATCTTTTCCCAGGCCTTCGGCCTCACCGCCGCGGCCAGCAGTCTGTCGCTGTCCCTGGCCACCGGCCTCATGGCCTGCGGCCTGCTGGTGACCGGGCCGATCTCCGATGCCATCGGGCGCAAGTCGGTGATGGTCTATGCGCTGTTCGCCGCGGGCGCCTTCACCCTGCTCAGCGCCCTGATGCCCACCTGGGACGGCATCCTGGTGACCCGTGCGCTGGTCGGGCTGTCGCTGGCCGGGGTGGCGGCGGTGGCCATGACCTACCTGGCCGAGGAGGTGCACCCCGAGCACCTGGGCTATGCCATGGGCCTCTATATCAGTGGCAATGCCCTGGGCGGGATGTCCGGCCGGGTGATCAGCGGTGTCATGGTGGACTTCGTCTCCTGGCGCATCGCCCTCGGCGCCCTGGGGGTGCTGGCACTGGTGGCGGCGCTGCTGTTCAAGCGCAGCCTGCCGGCGTCGAAACGCTTCCAGCCACGGCCGCTGCGACCGCGCAGCCTGCTCGCCGGCTATGCCCTGCACTTTCGCGACGCCGGCCTGCCCTGGCTGTTCCTGGAGGCCTTCCTGCTGATGGGCGCCTTCGTCACCCTGTTCAACTACATCGCCTATCGCCTGCTGGCCGAGCCCTATCATCTCAGCCAGGCCTGGATCGGCGTCCTCTCGCTGGTCTATCTCGCCGGTATCTACAGCTCGGCCAAGTTCGGCAGCCTGGCCGATCGCTTCGGTCGGCGACAGGTGTTCGCCGCGGCCATCGTGCTCAAGCTCGGCGGCCTGCTGCTGACCCTGTTCACCCCGCTGTGGCTGGTACTGCCGGGGATGCTGCTGTTCACCTTCGGCTTCTTCGGCGCCCACTCGGTGGCCAGCAGCTGGGTGGGCCGCCGGGCGCGCCAGGCGCGAGGCCAGGCGTCGTCGCTCTATCTGTTCAGCTACTACGCCGGCTCCAGCGTGGCCGGGACCCTGGGCGGCTTCTGCTGGCACCTGGGTGGCTGGACCGGGGTCGGCCTGTTCATCGGCGCCCTGCTGCTGGCGGCCCTGGCCGTGGCGATTCGGCTGTCGCGATTGCAGCCGCTGCCGGCGGCCTGATCGCGGGCCGCGGCGGCTCCAGGCAGGAGGAAATTCCCCCTGGAGCCGCCGGGAAGGCCCTGATCGCGATAACCTTCAGCGACAGCTTCTCCTTTACCTTCATCCCTGTCCCGCAAATCGGGGTTGGCGCTGCCGCTCGTCGCACGGAGCGGCGTTTCACTCCCTGAAAAGGGGCTCTCTACCTCCCGCCACGCTAGCCTGTCTCTGGCTTGGCGGCGCGACTGTCACCTCTTCGCAAAGTTCAGACAAATGTTTGCCTAGGGTGGGAGCCGCTTGGATAATGCGCGCCGAACGCTGCAATACCCTGCTCATCAGGGATAGATGAAACGGCAAGCACGTAAGGCTCCGGGGTAGATTCGGCTGTGAACATGCACTTCCAGATTAGCGATTGGCGCGCCTGGGCACCTGGTCTTGGCGACCAGGACGCCTGGCGGCAGTGGTGCGCCGCGCCCTGGCGTCCGGCGGACGACGGCAGCCAGCCCGATGCCAGCTTCCTGCCGGCCATGCAGCGGCGCCGCCTGAGCCGGCTGGCGCGCATGACCTTCCAGGTCGCCTGGCCGCTGGCCGACGCCCATGGCGAGCCGCTGCCGCTGATCTTCGCCTCGCGCCATGGCGAGACCCCACGCACCCTGGCCATCCTCCAGGAACTGGCCCGCGGCGAGCCGCTCTCGCCGACTCAGTTCAGCCTCTCGGTGCACAACGCCATCATCGGCCAGTGGTCGATCCTGCGCGGCGACCACAGCGAGATGAACGCCCTGGCCACCGGTCGCGACGGCCTCGAACACGCCGTGCTGGAGGCCTGCACCCTGCTCGCCGAAGGCGCCAGCGGCGTGCTGGTGGTGATCGCCGAGGAGGCCCCGCCGACGCTCTATGCCCCCCAGATCGACGACGTCCCCTTTCCCTATGCCGTGGGCCTGCTGCTGACCCCGGGCGGCAGCCATGGCCTGAGCGGCGCGCCGGCGCCGGCGGAGGCCGCGCCCAGCGCCTGGCCCCATGCCCTGGAGTTGCTGCGCCTGCTGGAAGCGCCGGGCGCCCTGCATCTCGCCTATGCCGGGCGCGCCTGGCACTGGCGAGCGGAGGCCCGCGGGTGAACGGCCGCCTGGACTACGGCTACCGCCTGCTGGCCACGGGGCTCAACTTCGTGGTGTTCGGCTGCGGCGCCCTGGTCTTTCGCCTGCTGATCCTGCCGCTCCTGCTGGTGCTGCCGGGCACTCCCCTGCGCCGCCGCCAGCGCGCGCGGCGGGCCAATGCCCGGCTGTTCCGCTTCTTCGTCGCCTTCATGGTGCTGACCCGGGTGATGAATCTGCGCATCCAGGGCCGCGAGCGCCTGGGGCGTCCGGGCCAGTTGATCATCGCCAACCACCCCTCGCTGATCGACGTGGTGGTGCTCATCGGCCTGGTGCCCGACGCCAATTGCGTGGTCAAGCAGGGCCTCTGGCAGAACCCGTATCTCAAGCGGCAGATCCAGGCCGCCGGCTACATCAGCAACAACGGCAGCGCCGAGATGCTCGACGAAGCCGCCGACGCCCTGCGCGACGGCCAGACGCTGATCATCTTTCCCGAAGGCACCCGCACCACCCCCGGCGAGCCGCCGCGCTTCCATCGCGGCGCCGCGGCCATCGCCCTGCGCGGCGCCCGCTGCATCACCCCGGTGATCATCCGCGTGGTGCCCAGCACCCTGACCAAGGCCACGCCCTGGTATCGCATTCCCGCGCGGCGCTTCGACTTCCAGCTGGACGTCGGCGCCGACATCGATCCCTCCACCTTCGCCGGACGGCCATTGCCGCTGGCGTCGCGTGAACTCAACGACCAGCTACACCAGCTCTACCTGAAGGAAACCGGCAACCATGACTGATCTCAATCTCGAGCTCAAAGGCCTGATCATCGAGGCACTCGGCCTCGAGGACGTCACCGTCGACGACATCGGCGACGACCAGATCCTGTTCGGCGACGGCCTGGGTCTGGATTCGGTGGACGCCCTGGAGCTGGGCCTGGCGATCCAGAAGCGCTACGGCATCCGCATCGACGCCGAAGCCAAGGACACCCGCACCCATTTCGCCAGCGTCAACGCCCTTGCGGCCTTTGTCGCCGCCCAGCGCGCCGCCTGAGGAGATCGCCATGCAAAGCCGTGAAGCCATCTTCGAGACCCTGCGCAGCGCCCTGGTCGAACTCTTCGAACTGGAGCCCGAGCGGGTGACCCTGGAGGCCAACCTCTACGAGGACCTGGAGATCGACAGCATCGACGCCGTCGACCTGATCGACCACCTGCGCCGCCAGACCGGCCACAAGATCGCCGCCGAGCAATTCCGCCAGGTGCGCACCGTGGGCGACGTGGTCGAGGCCGTCCATCGCATCAGCCAGGCGGACGCCTGATCCGCCGCTTATGAGTGCCCTGCCTTCCCGCTCTCCCCTGGGCCTGGTCGCCAGTGCCCTGCTGCTCCTGCTCGGCCTGGCCTATCCCTTCGCCGTCTACTTCGGCCTGCAGCACCTCTCGCCGCGCCTCTTCGCCGCCGGCCTCGGCGCCCTCTGGGGCCTGCGCCTGCTGCAACCCGGTCTCAACGGCCTGCAGCGCGGCACCGCCCTGGTCGCCCTGGGCTTCTGCCTGCTGCTGGCCCTGAGCGACGCCGCCGTCTTGCTGCGCTGGTATCCGGTGCTACTCAGCCTCTTCCTGCTGGCGGTGTTCGGCCTGAGCCTGCTGCGCGGCCAGCCGCTGATCGAGCGCCTGGCGCGGCTGCGCGAACCCGAGTTGCCGCCGCGCGCGGTGCGCTATACCCGCCGGGTGACCCAGGTCTGGTGCCTGTTCTTTCTGGGCAATGCGCTGACCGCCGCCGGCCTGGCGCTGTGGGCGCCGCTGGCCTGGTGGACGCTCTATACCGGCTTCATCGCCTATGGCCTGATGGGCCTGCTGTTCGCCGGCGAATGGCTGGTCCGCCAGCGCGTGCGGAGGCTGCCATGACCTTTACCCCCCTGGCCGAATTGCTCGCGCCCGCGAGTCCGCTGGACCTGGTGCTCAGGCAGCGCGCCCTGCAGCTGGCGGCCGCCTTCCAGAACGCCGGTCTCAGGCGCCTGGCCTTGCACCTGGACGATGCCGAAGACCTGGCCTGCGCCCTGCTCGGCGCCTGGCGCGCCGGGATCGAGGTGATCCTGCCGGCGGATGCCCAGCCCGCCACCCGCGCGCGCCTGGCGCCGACGCTCGATGCCTGGCTCGACGACCTCGACGGCTGGACCGCGGCCGAACCCCTGACGCCCGCCCGGCTCGATCTGCAGGCGCCGCTGCTGACCCTGAGCACCTCGGGCTCCAGCGGTGAACCCAAACTCATCGCCAAGCAGCTGTTCCAGCTGGCCAACGAGGTCGCCGCCCTGGAGCGCCTCTGGGGCGCGTCCCTTGGCGCGGCGACCGTCCTTGGCAGCGTCTCCACCCAGCACATCTATGGCCTGCTGTTTCGCGTGCTCTGGCCGCTCTGCGCCGGGCGGCCCTTCGCCCGCCAGGCGCTGCCCTTCACCGAGGAATTGCAGCGCGAGACCGCCGCCCTGTCGCGCCAGGGCCGGCGCGCGGTGTGGATCAGCAGTCCGGCATTGCTCAAGCGCCTGGGCGAGAATCTCGACGATGCCGTCCTCGGCCAGGTGGTGCAGGTATTCTCTTCTGGCGGCGTGCTGCCAGGCGCGGCCGCCAAGGCCTGTCAGCAACGCTTCGGTCGTTATCCCACCGAGGTCTATGGCAGCTCCGAGACCGGCGGCATCGCCTGGCGGAGAGGCCCGCAACCCTGGCAGGCCTTTGCCGACATCGAGCTGGGCCAGGATGCCGAGGGCGCCCTCTGGCTGACCTCGCCCTACCTGCCCCAGGGCATGCGCGAGCAGACCATGGACGACGTGCGCCTGCTGGGCGACGGCCGCTTCGAGTTGCTCGGCCGCCTGGATCGCATCGTCAAGCTGGAAGAGAAACGCATCGCCCTGCCAGCCCTCGAAGCGCGGCTGCTCGGCCATCCCGCCATCGCCGATGTCCGCCTGGGCGTGGTGCAGCAGGGCCGCGCCCTGCTCGGCGCCCTGGTCGCCCTGAGCGAGCGCGGTCTGCACCAGCTGCGCAACGGCGGTCGCCGCGCCCTGGTGGCCGAGCTGCGCGAATACCTGGTCGGCCATTGCGAGGCCATCGCCCTGCCGCGCCGCTGGCGCCTGCTGCTGGCGCTGCCCTATAGCGCCCAGGGCAAACTGGCCCAGGCCGAGGTGGAGCGCCTGCTGGCCCAGCCCCGGCCGGTGGAGATCGAGCCCCTCAGTGTCGAGCAGACCGCAGATGGCTGGCGGCTGGAGCTGGAAGTCGCGCCGGACCTGGCGTTCTTTTCCGGCCACTTCCCCACGGCGCCGGTGGTGCCCGGAGTGGTCCAGGTGGGCTGGGCCCAGCGCCTGGCGCGCCAGCACCTGGCCCTACCGGCGGACTTCGCCGGGATGGAGGTGCTGAAATTCCAGCAGCTGCTGCGCCCCGGCGATCGGGTGACCCTGACCTTCCATTTCGACGCCAGCCGCAACAAGTTGCACTTCGCCTTTCGCCAGGGCACGGCGGCCTGCTCGTCCGGGCGCATCCTGCTCAAGGAGGCGCGGTCTTGAGCTTTCGTGCCTGCGCGGTGATCCCGGTGTTCGACCACGAGCACGCTCTGCCGCTGGTGGTCCAGGCGCTGCGCCAGCGCGCCCTGCCCTGCGTGCTGGTGGACGACGCTTCCAGCCCCGCCTGCGCCCAGGTGATGGACGAGCTGGCCACGCAACCCAACATCCATCTGCTGCGCCTGCCGGTCAACCAGGGCAAGGGCGGCGCGGTGATGGCCGGCCTCGCCGAGGCGCAGCGCCTGGGCTTCAGCCATGCGCTGCAGGTGGACGCCGACGGCCAGCACGACCTGGCCGACGTGACCGCATTTCTCGCCGAGGCCCAGGCTTATCCAGACGCGCTGATCTGCGGCTATCCGCAATTCGACGACTCGGTGCCCAAGGGCCGGCTCTATGCCCGCTACCTCACCCATGTCTGGGTCTGGATCAACAGCCTGTCGCTGGAGATCCGCGACAGCATGTGCGGCTTTCGCGTCTATCCGCTGGCACCGACCCTGGCGGTGATCCGCGCCGGCGGCCTGGGCAAGCGCATGGATTTCGATCCGGAGATCCTGGTGCGTCTGGCCTGGCGCGAGCAGCCCATGCGCTGGCGCCCGACCCGGGTGCACTATCCGCTGGATGGCCGCTCGCACTTTCGCCTCTGGCAGGACAACGTACTGATCTCGCGCATGCACACCCGGCTGTTCTTCGGCATGCTGCTGCGTGCGCCGCGCCTGCTCTGGCGCCGGGTGCGCGGATGAGCGGCCACTGGGCGCAGCAGCGCGAGCGCGGCAGCCCCGTGCTGATGCGCCTCACCGCCTGGCTGGCGCGGCACCTGGGCCGCCGCGCCATCGCCCCGCTGCTGCGGTTGATCGTGCTGTACTTCTTTCTGTTCGGCGCCCGCGCCCGCCGTGGCATCCGCGAGTACCAGCAGCGCCTGGCCGACTGGAGCGGCCGTCCCGAGCTGCAGCCCAGCTGGCGCAGCGGCTATGCCCAGTTCATGGCCTTCGCCGAAGCCCTGCTGGACAAGCTCGATGCCTGGAACGGCCGTCTCGGCCTGGATCAGGTGCAGTTGCACGACCCGGATCAGGTGCACAGCCGCATGCACGGGCCGCGCGGCGAGATCCTGGTCACCGCCCACCTGGGCAACCTCGAAGTCTGTCGCGCCCTGGCCCAGCTTGGGCGGCGGGTACGCCTCAACGTGCTGGTGCACACCCGCCACGCCGAGGCCTTCAATCGCCTGCTGGAAGAAGCCGGCGCCAGCGACCTGCGGCTGATCCAGGTCAGCGAGCTGGACCCGGCGGTGATGCTGCAGCTGAGCGAGCGCCTGGAGCGCGGCGAGTGGCTGGCCATCGCCGGCGACCGGGTGCCGCTGCATGGCGGGCGCACCGTGACGGTGGATTTTCTCGGCGCCCCGGCACCCTTCCCCCAGGGGCCTTGGCTGCTGGCCCACCTGCTGCGCTGCCCGACCAACCTGCTGTTCTGCCTGCGCGAAGCCGACGGCTACCACCTCTACCTGGAAGACTTCGCCCCGGCGCCAAGCTGGCGCCGCCAGGAGCGCGCCGCCGGCATCCAGGGCCTGGCCCAGGCCTATGCCGAGCGCCTCGCCGCCCATTGCCTCAAGGCGCCGCGGCAGTGGTTCAACTTCTATCCCTTCTGGAGTCGCGATGAACGCTAGTGTTCGCTTTGGTAGCCAGGCCCTCGCCCTCGAAGACCTGGTCGCCCTGGCCGAGGGCCGGGCCCGGGCCGACCTGCAGGACGATGCGGCCTTTCGCGACGGCATCGCCCGCGGCGCGCGCTTCGTCGAGTCGCTGCTGGCCCGCGAGGGCTCGGTCTACGGCATCACCACCGGCTATGGCGACTCCTGCGTGGTCGCCGTGCCCCTCGCCCAGGTCGAGGCGTTGCCACGCCAGCTCTATACCTTCCACGGCTGCGGCCTAGGGCGCCACCTGGATCCGGCGGCGACCCGCGCGGTGCTGGCGGCGCGGCTGCAGTCGCTGTGCCAGGGGGTTTCCGGGGTGCGCGTCGAATTGCTCGAACGCCTCACCGCCTTCCTGCGCGAAGACATCCTGCCGCTGATCCCCGAAGAGGGCTCGGTGGGCGCCAGTGGCGATCTCACCCCGCTGTCCTACGTCGCCGCCGCCCTCTGCGGCGAGCGTCAGGTGCTCTGGCGCAACGAAATACGGGACGCCGCCGAGGTCCACGCCGAACTGGGCTGGACGCCCCTGGTGCTCCGGCCCAAGGAAGCCCTGGCCTTGATGAACGGCACCGCGGTGATGACCGGCCTGGCCTGCCTGGCCTTCTCCCGCGCCGAATACCTGCTGCGCCTGGCCACCCGCATCACTGCCCTCAACGTGGTGGCCCTGGCCGGCAATCCCGAGCACTTCGACCAGCGCCTGTTCGCCGCCAAGCCCCATCCGGGCCAGGGCCAGGTGGCCGCCTGGCTGCGCGCGGACCTGGCCGCCGAAGGCCCGGCCGCGCCGCTGCACCGCCTGCAGGACAGGTATTCGCTGCGCTGCGCGCCCCATGTGCTGGGGGTGCTGGCCGACAGCCTGCCCTGGCTGCGCCAGTTCATCGAGACCGAACTCAACAGCGCCAACGACAATCCGCTGATCGACGCCGAGGACGAGCGGGTGCTGCACGGCGGCCACTTCTATGGCGGCCACATCGCCTGCGCCATGGACAGCCTCAAGACCCTGGTGGCCAACGTCGCCGACCTGCTCGACCGCCAGCTCGCCCTGCTGGTGGACGCGCGCTACAACCACGGCCTGCCGGGCAATCTCTCCGGCGCACCGGCCGAACGCGCCATGCTCAACCACGGCTTCAAGGCGGTGCAGATCGGCGCCAGCGCCTGGACCGCTGAGGCGCTCAAGGGCACCCTGCCGGCCAGCGTCTTTTCCCGCTCCACCGAATGCCACAACCAGGACAAGGTCAGCATGGGCACCATCGCCGCCCGCGATGCACTGCGCGTGCTGGAGCTCACCGAACAGGTGGCCGCCGCCACCCTGCTGGCTGCCCAGCAGGGCGTCTGGCTCAGGCGCCAGCAGGGCGTGGAGCCGCCCGCACCGCTGGCCGCCATGCACCGCGACCTGGGCGAGGCCTTTGCGCCGCTGATCGAAGACCGCGCCCTGGAGGCCGAATTGCGCCAGACCCTGACCCTGATCCGCGCCCGCCACTGGAGGCTCTATGCGTAAGACCGGTGCCCTGCAGGTCGAGGTGGAGATGCAGATCCCCTTCTTCGACGTCGACATGATGGAAATCGCCTGGCACGGCCATTACGTCAAATACCTGGAAGTGGCGCGCTGCGCCCTGCTCGACCGCCTGGGCCACAACTACCTGCAGATGCGCGAATCCGGCTATGGCTGGCCGGTGATCGACCTGCAGATCCGCTACATCCGTCCCCTGCTGTTCCAGCAGCGCGTGCGGGTAAAGGCCGATCTGGTGGAGTGGGAGAACCGCCTCAAGCTCAACTACCTGATCAGCGATGCCGCCACCGGCGAGCGCCTGACCCGCGCCAGCACCGTGCAGGTGGCCGTGGACATGGCCAGCCGCGAGATGCAGCTGGCTTCGCCCAGGGTCTTCATCGACGCCGTGGAGAGGGCCCTGGCATGCGCAAGCTGATCGCTCTGCTGCTCATCCTCGCCGCCCCCCTGGCCCAGGCCTTCGATCTCGACGACCTGGCCACCCAGCTGGCGCGTCCGGCCGCGGTCGCGGGCAGCTTCGTCCAGCAACGCTATCTGCGCGCCCTGCCGCAGCCGCTCACCAGCAGCGGCCACTTCACCCTGGCCCGCGGCCTGGGCCTGCTCTGGCGGCTGGAGAAGCCGCTGACCCAGACCTATCGCATCACCCCCGGCGCCATCGCCAAAGAGACCCCCGCCGGCTGGACGCCGCTGCCCGGCAGCGACCTGGCCGCGCGCCAGAGTGCGCTGTTCCTCGCCGTGCTCGGCGGCGATCGCAGCGGCCTGGAGCGCGACTTCGAACTGGCCCTGAGCGGTGACGCCGGCCACTGGCAACTGCGCCTGACCCCGCGCGGCGCCCTGCTCAAGCAGGTGTTCGACGGCATCCTCATCCAGGGTGGTGAGCTGGTGGAGCAGGTGGAGATCCGCGAGACCCAGGGCGATCGCAGCCTGCTCAGGCTCGACGGCCAGGCCCGCGACGCCCTCTCCGCCGACCAGCGCGCGGCCTTCCAGTGATCCGCCTGCAGCGCCCCTTCCTGCTATTCCTCTTCGCCCTGCTGGCGCTCAGCGCCTGGCAGTGGCGGCACGGTCCGCCGGTGGCCGCCGATCTGCTGGCGCTGCTGCCCCAGGGCGCCGGTGATGCCCTGACCCTGCAGGCCGAGGCGCGCATGGCCGAGCCGCTCAATCGCGAGGTGCTGCTGCTGGTGGGCCATCCCCAGCGCGAGCGACTGCCGGCCCTGGCCGAGCGCCTGGGCCAGGCCTGGTCGCGGGAGCCGCTGTTCGAAAGGGTGCAGTGGCAACTCACCCCTGACCTGCCCGGCCTGCGCCAGCAACTTCTGGCCAATCGCCTGGCGCTGGCACCGGGGCCAGCGCGCGACGAGCTGATCAAGACGCCCGACGCCTATCTGCAAGCCCGCGCCGCGGCCCTCTTCGAGCCCTTCGCCGGCGCCGGCGCCCTGCCCCTGGAAGAGGACTGGCTCGGCCTCGGCCTGCTGCTGCAGCGCCAGCTCACCCCGGCCAGCAAAGTGCAATTCGACGCCGGCAGCGGCCTGCTGCTGACCCAGGGCGACGGCCTGAGCTGGGCGCTGATTCGTGCTCGCACCCGCGCAGATGCCTTCGACTTCGATGCCCCGCCGCGGGTGGAAGCCCTGATCGAGGCCGCGCGCCGCGAGGTGGTGGCCGACGGCGGTCAGTTGCTGGCCGCCAGCGGCCTGAGATACGCCGCCGCCGGCCAGGCCACCGCCAGTCGCGAGATGTCACTGATCGGCGGCCTCGCCACCTTCGGTACCCTGGCCCTGCTGCTGGGGCTGTTCCGCCGCTGGCGGGTGCTGCTCAGCCTCTTGGCGGTGGGCGTGGCCCTCTTGGCCGGCAGCGCCGCCTGCGTGCTGCTCTTCGGCCAGATCAACGCCCTCACCCTGATCCTCGGCGCCAGCCTGACCGGGGTGGCCGCCGATTATCCGCTGCACTATCTCAGCAAGAGCTGGAAGAGCGGTCCCTGGGACGCCACGGCCATCCTGCGTGAGACCCTGCCCGGTCTGTCCCTCAGCCTGGCCACCAACCTGCTCGGTTATCTGGCGCTGGCCTGCACGCCCTTTCCGGCGCTGACCCAGGTGGCGGTGTTTTCCGCCGCCGGCCTGATCGGCGCCTACCTCACCACCGTCTGCCTGCTGCCAGCCTGGTGGCAGCGCCTGGACCTGGCACCGCCCGCCGCGCCCCTGCGCGTCATGCAACGCCTGCTCGAGCTGCGCCTGCGCCTGCTGGCGCGCACCGGCAGCCTGCCGCTGCTCTTGGCCCTGCTGGCCTTTTGCGGCGCCGGTGTCTGGCAGCTGCACCTGCAGAACGACCTGCGCCTCTGGCTCGGCCAGGACCCGACATTGACCCGCGAAGCCCAGGCCATCGCCCGCCTCACCGGCCTGCAACCCACCAGCCAGTTCTTCCTGGTGCGTGGCGCCGATGCCGACCAGGTGCTGGAGCGCCAGACCGCCCTGGGCCAGCGCCTCGACGCCCTCGTCAGCGCCGGCCAGCTGCAGGGCTATCGCGCCCTCAGCGGTCTGCTCGCTCCCGCCGCGGCCCAGGCCGAATTGCGCCAGGCCCTGGCCGGCTGGGGCGAGCGCCTGCAACCGCTGCTGGCCGTGGGCATCCCGGCGGAGGCGCTGGAGGCCGAGCTCAAGCAACTGCAGCAGCTGCCCGACCTTAACCTGGACCAGGCGCTGGCCGGCCCCCTGGGCGAACCCTGGCGCCCACTCTGGCTGGGCCGCACGACCGAGGGCGGCGCGGCCGGCCTGGTCAGTCTGCAAGGCCTGGGCAATGCCCAGGTACTACAGACAGTGGCTGCGGGCCTGCCCGGCGTGCAACTGGTGGATCGCCTGGGCGAATTGCGCGGACTGTTCGTCCACACCCAGCGCCTGGCGGTGGAACTCAAGCTGCTGGCCTCGGGCGCCATCTTCCTCCTGCTGCTGTGGGCCTTTGGCCGCCGCGCGGCGCTGCGCATCGTCTGCCTGCCGCTGCTGGCGGCCCTGGCGGCCCTGGCCTGCCTGGGCTGGCTGGGTCAGCCGCTGACCCTGTTCAGCCTCTTCGCCCTGCTGCTCATCACCGCCATCGGCGTGGACTACGCCATCCTCATGCACGAGGCCATCGGCGGGGCGGCGGTCAGTCTGCTCGGCGGCCTGCTGTCCGGCGTCGGCAGCTGGCTGTCCTTTGGCCTGCTGATGCTCAGCAGCACCCCGGCCATCGCCAACTTCGGCCTGGCCATCAGCCTGGGCCTGGTGTTCAGCTTTCTGCTGGCGCCCTGGGCCTCGCCCCCCGTCTCCCACGAAAAGGACCTTCGTCATGGTTGAACATCATCCCCTGATCGTCATCGGTGCCGGCCCGGCGGGCGCCGTGGTCGCCGCCCTGCTCAAGCGCCGCGGCCATCCGGTGCTGGTCTTGGAAGCCCAGCACTTTCCGCGCTTTTCCATCGGCGAGAGCCTGCTCTCCCACAGCCTGGACTTCGTCGAGGAAGCCGGGATGCTGCCCGCGGTCGAGGCCGCCGGCTTCCAGACCAAGATTGGCGCGGCCTTCGCCTGGGGCGAGCGCTACACCGACTTCGACTTCCGCGACACCTATAGTGGTGGCCGCAGCACCTTCCAGGTCCAGCGCGGCCCCTTCGACAAGATCCTTGCCGACGACGCCGCGCGCCAGGGGGTTACGATCCGCTACGGTCAGCGCGTAACCGCCGTGACCCTGGGTAAAGACGGCGAAAGGACCCGGCTCGAGGTGCAGGGCGACGACGGCCAAGCCTATGCGCTGACCACCGACTTCCTGCTCGACGCCAGCGGCTACGGCCGGGTGCTGCCCCGCCTGCTGGATCTGGAGGCGCCTTCGGACTTCCCTATGCGCCGCGCCCTTTTCACCCATGTCGAGGATCGCATCGACGAGCCCGGCTTCGACCGCCAGCGCATCCTCATCACCACCCATCCGACCCTGCGCGACGTCTGGTTCTGGACCATTCCCTTCAGCGACGGCCGCACCTCGATCGGGGTGGTCGCCGCCGCCGAGCGCTATGCCGGACGCGCCGCCGATCTCGCCACCTGTCTGCGCGACTGGGTGGCCGAGACCCCGAGCCTGGCCCGGGTGCTGCACAATGCGGTCTGGGATACGCCGGTGCGCGAACTGGGTGGCTACGCCGCCAACGTCAAGCGCCTGCACGGCCCCGGCTTCGCCCTGCTGGGCAACGCCGCCGAGTTTCTCGATCCGGTGTTTTCCTCGGGCGTGACCATCGCCCTGCGTTCGGCCAGTCTGGCCGCACCGCTGGTGGATCGCCAGCTGCGCGGCGAGTCGGTGGACTGGGAGGCCGAATTCGCCCGGCCGCTCAAGGCGGGCGTCGATACGTTCCGTGCCTATGTGGAGGGCTGGTACGATGGCAGCTTCCAGGACGTCATCTATTTCGAACACGCCGATCCCGAGATCAAGCGCATGATCTGCGCCATTCTCGCCGGCTACGCCTGGGACGTTCGCAACCCCTTCGTCAAGGAGCCCCGGCGGCGCCTGCGCCTGCTCGTCGAGCTCTGTCAGCTGAATTCGGCCCATCCTGCATGACCCTGCCTCGTCCGTTCGTCTTCGCGCTGGCCTGCCTGCTGCTGCTCGCCGCCTGCGCCAGCCAGCCGCCGCTGCCCAGCAGTCCGCCGCCGCTGGCGCGTGCCCTGGTCTACCAGGTGGAGCGCCAGACCGCCGAGGGCAGCGACGCCCTGCTGCTGGCCATCCAGCCGGAAGGCGCCGCCCTGCGCTTTTCGCTGTTCGATCCCCTTGGCGTGCCCCAGGCGCGCCAGCAACTGATCGACGGCGCCTGGCACGCCGACGGCCTCCTGCCGCCCAATCCCAGGGCGCGCACCTTCTTCAGCGTGCTGCTGTTCGCCCTGACCCCGACCGACCAGTTGCCACGGGCCTATGCCGCGGGCGACTGGCAGAGGGCCGCCGACGGCAGCCGCAGCCTCAAGGACTGGCAGGTGCGCTATCCCGCCGCCGACCGCCTGGAGCTGCAGGCGCCGGATGGGTCCAGCTATCGCCTGACGCTCTTGCCGGAGTCCACGCCTTGAGCGCCTACCTGAATGCCCTGGGCCTGCTCTGCGCCCTGGGCCAGGGCAAGGCCGAGGTGGCCCGTGGCCTGTTCGCCGGTGATACGGCCGGCATGCAGCCTACCCCGGGCTGGATTCCCGAGCGCCAGCCGCCGGTGGGTACCGTCACCGCGCCGCTGCCAGCCTGGCCGCTGGAGTGGACACCTTTTTTCAGCCGCAACAACCAGCTGCTGCTGGCGGCCCTGACCGAGATCGAACCCCAGGTGCGCCAGGCCATCGAGCGCCACGGTTCGGCGCGTATCGGCGTGGTGCTGGGCACCAGCACCTCGGGCATCCACGAGGCCAGCCTGGGCATCGCCGTGCACCAGCGCAGCGGCCAGTTGCCCGAGGGCTATCAGTACGCCCAGCAGGAACTGGTGGCGCCGGCGGATTTCCTCGCCCGCTACCTGGGCCTGAGCGGCCCCTGCTACGGCCTTTCCACCGCCTGCACCAGCAGCGCCCGCGCCCTGCTCAGCGCCCGGCGGCTGCTGGTCCAGGGGCATTGCGACGCCGTGCTCTGCGGCGGTGTCGACAGCCTCTGCGGCCTGACCCTGAACGGCTTCGCCGCCCTCGAAGCGGTCAGCGAATCGCTGTGCAATCCCTTCTCGGTCAATCGCTGCGGCATCAACATCGGCGAGGGGGCGGCGCTGTTCCTGCTGACTCGCGAACCCGGCCCCATCGCCCTGCTCGGCGGCGGCGCCAGTTCCGATGCCCACCATATCTCCGCCCCCGATCCCAGCGGGCGCGGCGCCGTCCAGGCCATGCAGGCGGCCCTGCGCGCCAGCGGCCTGCAACCGGGGGACATCGGCTATCTCAACCTGCACGGCACCGCCACGCCGCACAACGACGCCATGGAAAGCCAGGCCACCCACCAGGTGTTTCCGGCCGGGGTGCCCTGCTCCTCCACCAAGCCGCTGACCGGCCATACCCTCGGCGCCGCCGGCGCCCTGGAAGCCGCCTTCGCCTGGCTGACCCTGGACCCGCGGCTCAATCCCGCCGGCCAGTTGCCGCCGCAGCGCTGGGACGGCCAGGCCGATCCGGCCCTGCCACGGCTGGCGCTGACGGATGCCGACAGCCGCCTGGACGGTCGCCGCCACGCCATGAGCAACAGCTTCGCCTTTGGCGGCAGCAACGTCAGCCTCATCCTCGGAGCCACGCCATGATCCCCTGGACCCTCGCCGAGCTGGTGCCCCACGCCGGCGACATGCTGCTGATCGACGAGATCCTCGCCTGCGACGAGAGCGGCATCGAGACCCGCCTGGTGGTCAGGCCCGGCCTCTTCACCGATGCCGCGGGCGCCCTACCGGCCTGGATCGGCGTGGAACTGATGGCCCAGAGCGTGGCCGCCTTCGCCGGCTGCCAGGCGCGCCGTCGCGGTGAGGCCCCGGCCCTGGGCTTTCTGCTCGGCACCCGCCAGTTCGCCTGCGACGTGCCGGCCTTTCCCGCTGTTGGCGAATTACGCATCCGCGCCCAGCCGGCGCTGGAAAACGACGATGGCATGGCCATCTTCGACTGCCACCTGCAGGGCCCTGGCTGCCAGGCCAGCGCCCGCCTGAACGTCTACCGTCCACCCCAGGTGGATCTGTACCTAGAGGAGCCCGCGCCATGAGCGTCGCCCCCGCTCCGGTCCTGGTGACCGGTTCCAGCCGCGGCCTGGGCCGCGCCATCGCCCTGCGCCTGGCCGCCGCCGGCCATGACCTGGTGCTGCACTGCCGCAGCCGCCGCGAGGAAGCCGAGGCCGTGCGCGCCGAGGTCGAGGCCCTGGGTCGCAGCGCCCGGGTGCTGCAATTCGACGTCGGCGACCGCGCCGCCTGCGCCGCCATCCTGGAGGCCGACACCGAGGCCCACGGTGGCTACTACGGGGTGGTCTGTAACGCCGGCCTGACCCGCGACGGCGCCTTTCCGGCGCTGACCGGCGAAGACTGGGACCTGGTCCTGCGCACCAACCTCGACGGCTTCTACAACGTGCTGCACCCGGTGGTCATGCCGATGATTCGCCGCCGCGCGCCGGGGCGCATCGTCTGCATCACCTCGGTCTCCGGACTGATCGGCAATCGCGGCCAGGTCAACTACAGCGCCTCCAAGGCCGGCCTGATCGGCGCCGCCAAGGCCCTGGCCGTGGAGCTGGCCAAGCGCAAGATCACCGTCAACTGCGTGGCCCCGGGGCTGATCGACACCGAGATCCTCGACGAGCACGTCCCCGTGGAGAAGATCCTCGAGATGATCCCGGCCGGGCGCATGGGCACCCCCGAGGAGGTGGCCCACGCCGTGGCCTTCCTGCTCGCCCCCGAGGCCGGCTACATCACCCGCCAGGTGCTGGCGGTCAACGGAGGACTGTGCTGATGAGCGCGCGCCGCGTCGTGATCACCGGGATGGCCGGCGTCACCGCCCTGGGCAGTGACTGGCCGACCATCCGCGACCATTTCCTCGCCGGCCACAGCGGCATCCGCCGCATGGACGCCTGGGATCGCTATACCGAGATGAACACCCGCCTGGGCGGCCCCATCGTCGACTTCCAGGTGCCGGGCCACTGGACCCGCAAGCAGTTGCGCAGCATGGGGCGGGTGTCCCAGCTGGCGGTAGCCGCCGGCGAGCGCGCCCTGGCCGATGCGGGACTGCTGGACGACGCCCGCATCACCGACGGTCGCATGGGCGTGGCCTGCGGCTCCTCCACCGGCAGCACCGACGACATCAAGGCCCTGGCCAACATGCTGCTCAGCGACGCCGCGGTGGGCCTCAACGCCAATACCTATGTGCGCATGATGCCGCACACGGCGGCCGCCAACCTGAGTCTGTTCTTTGGTCTCAAGGGCCGCTTGATCCCCACCTCCAGCGCCTGCACCAGCGGCAGCCAGGGCATCGGCTACGCCTACGAGGCCATCAAGTTCGGGCGCCTGCCGCTGATGCTGGCCGGCGGCGCCGAAGAACTCTGTCCCAGCGAGGCCATGGTCTTCGACACCCTCTATGCCACCAGCCTGCGCAACGACGCGCCCCAGACCTCGCCGCGTCCCTACGACCGCAGTCGCGACGGGCTGGTGATCGGCGAAGGCGCCGGCCTCTTGGTGCTGGAGGAGCTGGAACACGCCCAGGCGCGAGGTGCGCGTATCCACGCCGAGATCGTCGGCTTCGGCAGCAACGCCGATGGCCAGCACTCCACCCGTCCCGAGCAGGCCACCATGCAGCGCGCCATGGAGCTGGCCCTGGAAGACGCCGGGCTGACCCCGGACGCCATCGGCTACGTCAACGGCCACGGCACCGCCACCGAACAGGGCGACATCGCCGAGACCCGCGCCACCCAGGCGCTGTTCGGCGCCCGCATGCCCATCAGCTCGCAGAAGAGCTACCTGGGCCATACCCTGGGTGCCTGCGGCGCCCTGGAATCCTGGTTCAGCATCGCCATGATGAACGAGGAGCTGTTCGTGCCTACCCTCAACCTCGACGAACTGGATCCCCAGTGCGGCGAGCTGGACTATCTGCGTGGCGGGCCACGCGCGCTGCGCACGGACCATGTGATGAACAACAATTTCGCCTTTGGCGGGGTGAACACCTCGCTGATCTTCCGCCGCTGGTCCTGATGACCCTATCCCGAGGTATGCCCATGTTGCGTCGCCTGCTGCTCGTCTCCGCTCTGCTGTTCCTGGCGGCCTGCACCCGCGCGCCCCTGGTGACGCCCCAGGAGGTCTTTCCGGCGGATCGGGTGGAGAACGCCGCCGATGTCCGGCGCGCCATCGTCGACACCCTCGAACGCCGTGGCTGGAGCGTCGGCCAGGAGAGCCCCGGCCTGGTGGTCGCCAGCATCGTGGTGCGCGATCGCCACCAGGCCTGGATCGACATCCCCTACAGCACCAAGGGCTACCAGATCCGCTACCGCGACAGCGCCGGCCTCGACTACGACGGCGAGCGCATCCATCGCAACTACAACAAATGGGTCCAGCTGCTCGACGCAGACATCCGGCGGCAATTGCAGTTACCGGCCCCCGCAGCCGCCGCGGAGTGACCATCCGCGGCCTGCGCGATAGCACAGAACGCCGGTCCCACGGCTGACGGAGCGGGCGTTCCGGGTTAAACAGTCATCCCCACCACCACAAGGAAGTCACCATGCGTATCCTCACCTCCACCCTCGCCCTCACCCTGAGCCTGGCCGCGCTGCTGCCCGGCGCCGCCCAGGCCCGCGACACCACCCTGCAACTGCCCTTCGCCGAAGTCGTCCAGGAAGCCCTGGCCGCCAAGCGCCTGGATGGCAGCGTGAAGTTCTACCTGGCCGGCAACCCGGTGCCGGGCAAGGCCACGGTGGTCAACTCCAGCATCACCACCAACCAGAAGACCAACGCCTTCAACAAGACCGACGAGGTCGCCTGCCGCTGGGTGCTGCAATCGGCGCTGATCCGCCTGCAGGAAGCGGCCAAGGCCGCCGGTGCCAATGCGGTCACCGACATCACCAGCTACTACAAGAAGAACGAGTGGAGCGACCCCACCCGCTACGAGTGCCACGCCGGTGCCCTCATGGCCGGTGTCGCCCTCAAGGGCAAACTGGTCATCCTCAAGTAGATCGGAACGGCGGTGCGCTCGGGGAAGTCTGTGTAGAAACCCGCCCCGAGGCCGCCGCCATGCCCATGTTTCGCGTCCACTACCGCAAGGACGGCGAGTCCCGCCAGCTCGACCTCGAGCATCCGCAGGCCAGTCTCGCCCCGCACGAAGCCGCCCTGGCCGTGCTGGAACAGCTGCGCGCCGACGCCGAGAACAGCCTGGCCCTGCCGCCCGCCGATGCTCCCGCCGCGGCCATCCTGCGCCAGGCGGAGGTGCATGGATTGACGGATATCCGGGTGGAGCCGCTGGCTTCGTAGATTGGTGCTGAGCACAGCGAAGCCCAACGGGCGGGACTAGCGGTATCGGGCTACCCTCACCCCAGCCCTCTCCCCGAGGGAGAGGGGGCGGTCTGCTCCAGCGTGGGCTTGTGGGCGCATCGCCGTAGCGTGGAAAACGGCGCAGCCTTTTCCACTGACAGGCTCCGGTGCCAACGGTGGATAAGGCTGTGCCGTTGTCCACCCTACCTGCAGCGAAGCCCAACACACCGAACCTCAGCCCAAGAACAACCGGTACGCCGGATTCTCCGTCTCGTCCCAATAGCGATAGCCGATGGCATCCAGGGTCGCCAGCAGCTCTTCCCGCTCGGCTTGGCTGGCCTCCAGCCCCGCGAACACCCGCCCGTCCGCCGCGCCGTGGTTGCGGTAATGGAACATGCTGATGTTCCAGCGCCCGCCCAGCTTTTCGAGAAAGTCGAACAGCGCCCCGGGGCGCTCGGGGAATTCAAAGCGGAACACCTGCTCCTGGCCGACCCGCGCGGCATGGCCGCCCACGGTGTGGCGGATATGCAGCTTGGCCAGCTCGTTGTCGGTCAGGTCCAGCACCGGGAAACCCTGGTCGCGCAGGCCCTGGATGAGGGCGTCGCGCGGATCGCGCTGAGGATGGGTCTGGACGCCGACGAAGATGTGGGCCTCTTCGCCAGTGTGGTAGCGGTAATTGAATTCGGTGATCTGCCGCCGGCCCAGGGCCTCGCAGAAGGCACGAAAGCTGCCCGGCCGCTCGGGGATGGTCACGGCGATGATGGCTTCGCGCTGCTCGCCCAATTCGGCACGTTCGGCCACGTGTCTCAGCCGATCGAAATTGATGTTGGCGCCGGAGTCGATGGCCACCAGCACCTGGCCGCTCGAACCTTCCCGCTCGGCGTATTTCTTGATCCCCGCCACGCCCAGGGCGCCCGAGGGCTCGGTGATGGAGCGGGTATCGTCGTAGATGTCCTTGATCGCCGCGCAGATCTCGTCCGAGCTGACGGTAATCACCTCATCGACATAACGCCGGCAGATCTCGAAGGTGTGATGGCCGATCTGGGCCACGGCCACGCCGTCGGCGAACAGCCCCACCCGCGGCAAGACCACCCGCTCACCGGCGGCCATGGCCTGCTGCAGGCAGTTGGAATCGTCCGGTTCGACACCGATCACCCTGATCTCGGGGCGCAGGTATTTCACATAGGCGGCGATACCGGCGATCAGACCACCGCCCCCGACCGGGACGAAGATGGCATCCAGCCGACCAGGATGCTGGCGCAGGATCTCCATGGCCACGGTGCCCTGACCGGCGATGACGTCGGGATCATCGTAAGGCGGGACGAAGGTGTAACCCTGCTCCTCGACCAGGCGCAGCGCCTCGGCCAGGGCCTCGGGGAAGGCGTCGCCGTGCAGCACCACCTCGCCACCGCGCGATTGCACGCCGATGACCTTGAGCTCCGGCGTGGTGCGTGGCATCACGATGATCGCCCGCACGCCCAGTTCGCGCGCCGCCAGGGACAGGCCCTGGGCGTGGTTGCCGGCGCTGGCGGTGATCACGCCACGGGCCTTTTCGCTGGCCGAAAGGCTGGCCAGCTTGGTGTAGGCACCGCGGATCTTGAAGGAGAACACCGGCTGCAGATCTTCGCGCTTGAGCAGCACCTGGCAGCCCAGTCGTTCGGACAGCGCCCGCGCCGGT
Source organism: Pseudomonas sp. RIT411 (assembly GCF_003057735.2). Taxonomy (NCBI): domain Bacteria; kingdom Pseudomonadati; phylum Pseudomonadota; class Gammaproteobacteria; order Pseudomonadales; family Pseudomonadaceae; genus Pseudomonas; species Pseudomonas sp. RIT411. The sequence goes on along the minus strand of NZ_QBIZ02000026.1, from coordinate 29,134 downwards.
TGCAGGGGCGTTTCGATGGCCACGTCGTAGACGGGGGCGAGCAGGGTCTTCTTCACATAGTGTTCGAGCATCGGCGGAGCGATCCGGTGGGTGCGGCGGGGGCGAAAAGTCTACTACGGGCACCTCCGGGTGGGTTAGCCAGGCCGTCCGAGCGGCTATAATCGGCGACCCTCCACCCGTTTTCGCGGATACCCCCATGAATCAGGACCAGCTCAAGCAGGCCGTCGCCCAGGCCGCGGTCGACCTCATCCTCCCCCAGCTCTCCCGCGACAGCGTGGTCGGCGTGGGCACCGGCTCGACCGCCAACTTCTTCATCGACCTGCTGGCCAAGCACAAGCTGGAGTTCGATGGCGCCGTGGCCAGTTCCCAGGCCACCGCCGACCGGTTGAAAAGCCATGGCATCACCGTCTATGACCTCAACGGTGTCAGCGACCTGGAATTCTATGTGGACGGCGCCGACGAAGCCGACGGCCACCTCAATCTGATCAAGGGCGGCGGCGCGGCCCTGACCCGCGAGAAGATCGTCGCCGCCGTAGCACGCAAGTTCATCTGCATCGCCGACGCCAGCAAGCGCGTCGACGTCCTCGGCGAATTCCCGCTGCCGGTGGAAGTCATCCCCATGGCCCGCAGCCACGTGGCCCGCGAGCTGGTGAAACTGGGCGGCGACCCCGAGTACCGCGACGGCGTGGTGACCGACAACGGCAACGTCATCCTCGATGTGCACAATATGCACATCGTCGATCCGGTGGGCCTGGAAGCCAGGATCAACAACATCGTCGGCGTGGTCGCCAACGGCCTCTTCGCCGCCCGCCCGGCGGACGTGCTGCTCTTGGGCACCGCTCAGGGCGTGGAGCGGCTGGAGCGCAGCTGAGCCACCCGTAGCGTGGAAAACCGCGCCAGCGTTTTCCACAGGTGAGCTCATGCACGGCCAGTGGATAAGGCTACGCCGTTATCCACGCTACGGCGTTTATCGCGGCCATGGCGGTCCGCCGATGCGGCCGCTCCTACAAAAGCACGATATACCTGTAGGAGCGGTCGCTACGGCGCACCGGCATGGCCGCGATCATAGACACCACCTCACAAAAAAAGCCCCGGTCAGGCGAACCCGACCGGGGCTTTTTCATGCCACCTGGCAGCTTAGAACAGCACGCGGCAGCGGATGGTGCCCTTGACGTTCTGCAGCTTTTCCTGGGCCAGGTCGGAGTACTCGGCGTCGACGTCGATCACCACGTAGCCGACCTTCTCGTCGGTCTGCAGGTACTGACCGGAGATGTTGATGCCGCTCTCGGAGAAGACGCGGTTGATCTCCGACAGCACGCCCGGCACGTTCTGGTGGATGTGCAGCAGGCGGTGCTTGCCCGGGTGCGACGGCAGGGCCACTTCGGGGAAGTTGACCGAGGACACCGAGGTGCCGTTGTCGCTGTACTTGACCAGCTTCTCGGCCACTTCCAGGCCGATGTTGGCCTGGGCCTCGGCGGTGGAGCCACCGATGTGCGGGGTCAGGATGACATTGTCCAGGCCACGCAGCGGCGAGACGAATTCGTCGTTGTTGGAGCGCGGCTCCACCGGGAAGACGTCGATGGCGGCGCCGATCAGGTGCTCGTCCTTGATGGCGGCGGCCAGGGCGTCGAGGTCGACCACGGTGCCGCGGGCGGCGTTGATCAGGATGCCGCCCTTCTTGATCGCGCGGATCTCGCGCTCGCCGATCATCAGCTGGGTGGCGGGGGTTTCCGGCACGTGCAGGGTGACGATGTCGCTCATGCCGAGCAGTTCGGTCAGGGAGCCGACCTGCTGGGCGTTGCCCAGGGGCAGCTTGGTGATGACGTCATAGAAGAACACCTGCATGCCCAGGCCCTCGGCCAGGACCGACAGCTGGGTGCCGATGGAGCCGTAGCCGATGATGCCCAGCTTCTTGCCGCGGATCTCGAAGGAGTTGGCCGCGCTCTTGATCCAGCCGCCGCGGTGGCAGGAGGCGTTCTTGGCCGGGATGCCGCGCAGCAGCAGGATGGCCTCGGCCAGCACCAGCTCGGCCACCGAACGGGTGTTGGAATAGGGGGCGTTGAACACGGCGATGCCGCGCTCGCGGGCGGCCTGCAGGTCGACCTGGTTGGTGCCGATGCAGAAGCAGCCGACGGCGACCAGCTTCTTGGCGCAGTCGAACACCTCTTCGGTGAGCTGGGTGCGCGAGCGGATGCCGATGAAGTGGGCGTCGGCGATCTTTTCCTTGAGCTGGGCATCCGGCAGAGAGCTGGTGACGTACTCGATGTTGCTGTAACCCGCGGACTTGAGGATATCCACGGCGGACTGGTGGACGCCTTCCAGGAGAAGGAAGCGGATCTTGCTCTTGTCGAGGGAAGTCTTGCTCATCTGCGTTGAATCCAGAGTGTCCAGGGAGAAGGATGCCGGCGCGGCGCAGGCCAGGTCAGCCAGCGGCAAAGGGGTCGCTATCTTAGCATGAGCCACCGGATGCAGGTCCGGTTGCGACCTGAAGCTTTCTCAGGGCGACCATGAGCGCCTTGCGACCAGGACCGCGCCGCGGCCTCCGCTTTTGGTTAAGATCGCCAGCAGACGCCACTCACCAGGAGCACAAGATGGCCTACCAGCACCAGTACCTCGATGGCACCAAGATCCACTTCCCCCTGGGCAAGGTCGTCTGCATCGGCCGCAACTACGCCGAGCACGCCAAGGAGCTGAACAACCCGGTTCCCACCGAGCCCCTGCTGTTCATCAAGCCGGCCAGCTGCGTGGTGCCGGTGGCCGAGGGTTTCGCCATCCCCACCGATCAGGGTTCGGTGCACTACGAGGCCGAGATCGCCGTGCTGATCGGCAAGCCGCTGTCGAAGAAGCCGTCGGCCGAGGAAGTGCGCGACGCCATCTCCGGCTTCGCTCCCTCCCTGGACCTGACCCTCAGGGACGTGCAGAGCCGCCTCAAGGAAAAGGGCTATCCCTGGGAGATCGCCAAGAGCTTCGACGGCGCCTGCGTGCTCGCGCCCTTCGTGCCGGGCGATGCCTTCGAGGACCTGGCCGACATCCCGGTGCGCCTGACCATCAACGGCGAAGTGCGCCAGGACGGCAACAGTCGCGACATGCTCAACCCCATCCTGCCGCTGATCCAGACCATCGCCGGGCATTTCTCCCTGCAACCGGGCGACGTCATCCTCACCGGCACGCCGGTAGGTGTCGGACCTCTCAACGTGGGCGATGACCTGGTACTGGAGCTGCCGGACGTTAGCCGCTTCGAAACGCGCGTGCTATAACCCCGCCACCCACCGTCGCCTGGCCGGTGCCTGGCGACGGTGTGTCGGCACGGCCGCGACGCTCTAACAAGAAGCCGTCCGAGCCCGCATGTCCAGACTCCTCCGCCTCATCCTGTCGCGCCTCCTCCCCGCCTTCGTTTTGCTGGTGCTGATCGTCCTCACCTTCGTCTGGCACTGGAACGACCGGGCGCTGCTCTGGTGGCAGGAATACCGCACGCCGCCGGAAGTGCGCGCCCAGGCGGTCTGGCTGCCGGACTACCAGGCGGTGATCCAGGGCAAGCCGCTGCCGGGCCTGGCCGAGGCCGAGACCTCCGACCTCACCTACGATCCCCGTACCCGCACCCTCTTCGCCGTCACCGGCAGCACCCCCTATCTGGTGCAACTGAGCCTGACCGGCGACATCCTCAGACGCATCCCGATCCGCAACGTCTCCAACCTCGAAGGGGTGACCGCTCTGGAAGACGGGCGCCTGGCCATCGTCGACGAGCGCCAGCGGCGGCTATCGCTGTTCCAGCTGGCCGAAGACGCCCGCGAACTGGACGCCAACACCTTCGAACACCACGACCTGGGCTTTCCCGACGCCGGCAACAAGGGCTTCGAAGGCATCGCCTGGGATCCGCGGCACCAGCGACTGATCCTCAGCAAGGAACGCGATCCGGCCGCCCTCTTCACCCTGGCCAGCGACGGCCGCGGCGTCTCCGGCAACCTGCAGCCCTTTGCGCTCAAGCAGCTGGTAATCGACTATTCCGCGGTAGCGGTCGATCCGCGCACCGGTCACCTGCTGGCACTGTCCGACCAGTCCCACACCCTGGTGGAGCTGACCGCGGACGGCCAGCCGGTCAGCTTCATCAGCCTTAGAAGCGGCCTGCACGGTCTCAAGGCGACCATGGAGCAACCGGAAGGCGTGGCCCTCGACGAAGCCGGCAATCTCTACATGATTGGTGAACCCAATCTCTTTCACGTGTTTCACAAGGTGTCCGCCGCGGCGCAATGAGCGCCTATTCAGCTTGAATTCAGGGTCGCGCCCTTAGGCTGCGCGGCATTACCGCCTCAGGACCCTGTCGATGTTTCCGCTGTTTTCCCCTCGCACCCTGGGTGCCCTGCTGGGCGGGGCCCTGCTGCTGGCCCTGACCCTGGTGGCCCAGCAGCACCGGCTGTTCGAGCGGCTCTGGTTCAACGTCCAGAGCCAGCTCCAGGCCGAAAGCCGCCAGGCCCGCTCGCTGTGGCTGCCGGGCTACCGGGTCACCGTCGAGGCCAGGCCCATCGGCGACGGCATCACCGACGTCTCGGCGCTGAGCTTCGACCCCGACCGCCGCACCCTGGTCAGCGTCACCAACAAGCCGGCGCGCTTTCTCGAACTGGACCTGGACGGCCGCCTGCTGCGCCAGGTGGAGCTCAAGGGCTTCAGCGATCCGGAGGCCATCGAGTACATCGCCCCCGGCGTCTACATGATCAGCGAAGAGCGCCGTCAGCGACTGGTGCGGGTACGGATCGGTGCCGACACCCGGGTGGTGGACATCGACGACCGCCAGGTCAGTCACCCCTTCAGCCTCAGCGACGTGCAAAGCGACAACCGCGGCAACGAAGGCCTGGCCTACGACGCGGCGCGCGAGCGCTTCTTCGTCGCCAAGGAAAGCGATCCGGTGCGCATCTACGAGATCGAAGGTCTCGGCAGCGAAGCCTTCGAAGGTCTGCAGGCGCTGTCGCTGCGCACGGATCCGCAACGCGATCGCCGCCTGTTCGTGCGCGATCTTTCCAGCCTGCAATTCGACCCAGGCACCGGCCACCTGCTGGCGCTCTCGGATCAGTCGCGGCTGGTGCTGGAACTGGACGACGACGGCAAGCCGATCAGCTCGCTGTCACTGCTGCGCGGCCAGCACGGCCTGAATCGCAGCGTGCCCCAGGCCGAAGGCGTGGCCATGGACGACCAGGGCCGGCTGTATGTGGTCAGCGAGCCGAATCTGTTCTATCGGTTCGAGAAGCCGTGAGGTAGAGGCTCATCGCGGCCATGCCGGTGCGCCGTAGCGACCGCTCCTACAGGTGTTTCCTGATCCGTAGGAGCGGCCCATGGCCGCGATCAGTTCCTGGCCTTCCCTCACCTGGAGAGGAGTGGTTCCGCGCTAGCGGATGGCCTGGCGACAATGGAGCGAATCCGCCTTTGGCGCTAAAAACGAACGCCTGCTCCAACAGCCCCCTCTCCCCTCGGGAAAGGGGCGGGGTGAGGGCGCGCCTGGCACCTGATCTCCATGTGGAAAAGGCTGCGCCGTTTTCCACGCTACGCAGCCGGTGTTGAGCGCAGCGAAGCCCAACGGGCTGGAGTGGTTTCACCCTCACCCCAGCCCTCTCCCTGAGGGAGAGGGGGTGGTTCCGCGCTAGCGGATGGCCTGGCGACAATGGAGAGAATCTGCCTTTGGCGCTGGCAACGAACGCCTGCTCGAACAGCCCCCTCTCCCCTTGGGAGAGGGGGTGGTTCCGCGCTAGTGGATGGCGTGACGACAATGGAGCGAATCTGCCTTTGACGCTGGCAACGAACGCCTGCTCGAACAGCCCCCTCTCCCACCGGGAGAGGGTTGGGGTGAGGGCGCGCTTGGCACCTGATCTCCATGTGAAAAAGGCTGCGCCGTTTTCCACGCTACGCAGCCGGTGTTGGGCGCAGCGAAGCCCAACAGGCGGCAGCGGCTCGACCCTCACCCCAGCCCTCTCCCAAGGGGAGAGGGGGTCATCCAGTGCAGAGTTCGGCTCCTGAGCCCCGCCTACTCCCCCTGCTCGAACAACTCCTCCAGATAGCGCCGCGCATTGGCCACATAGACCTGGGCATTGGCTGCCAGCTGTGCCTGCTGGGCTTCGCTGAGGGCGCGGACCACCTTGGCCGGCGAGCCGAGCACCAGGGAGCCGTCGGGGATCACCGCGTTCTCGGTAACCAGGGCATTGGCGCCCACCAGGCAGTTGCGTCCGATGCGCGCGCCGTTGAGCACCACGGCGTGGATGCCGATCAGGCTGCCGTCGCCGATCTCGCAGCCATGCAGCATGGCCTGGTGGCCAACGGTGACGCCGCGCCCCAGGGTCAGCGGCGAGCCGGGATCGGTGTGCAGCACGGCGCCGTCCTGGACATTGCTGTCCGGACCGATGTGGATCAGCTCGTTGTCGCCACGCAGCACCGCGCCGAACCAGACACTGGCACCCTCGTCCAGGCGTACCTTGCCGATCACCGCGGCGGTGGGCGCGACCCAGCTCTGTGGATGGGACTCGACCCGCTGTTCTCCCAGGCGGTATTTCATGGTGTCGCTCCTCGTATTGTTGTCGTTGGCGGAACGCCCGATTGTTCGCCAGCGCGGGGCCTGGGTGCAATCGACGCCGACAGGAGCCCCTGCGTTGTTGCAAGTCATTCTCGATAGCGGAAGAATGCCAGGGGAACCTAAGCCCGTCCGACTGCGACGAATGACCACGGCCAGAACGCTGGGAAAGGCCCTCGGCCTTTGCAAAGCTGGCGGCCGCTGACCGCACCGTCCTTGTAACCGCAGCGTCAGCCGTCCCGGCCCAGGCCGGTTTCCCGAGACCACCGGAATCTGCGAGCGCCCGATGCGTACCACCTGGAAATTCCTGCTGCCCCTCGCCGTCACCGGACTGCTGGCGCTGCTGCCGGCTCCCGACGGCCTGCCCGTTCATGCCTGGCTGTACTTCGCCCTGTTCGCCGGCGTGGTGGTGGGGCTGATCCTCGAGCCCCTGCCCGGCGCGGTGATCGGCCTGATCGGCGTGGCCCTGGCGGCCCTGCTGGCGCCCTGGGTGCTGTTCAGTCCGGCGCAACTGGCCACCCCCGGCTTCCGGGCGCCCCAGGAGGCGCTGAAATGGGGCCTGGCGGGCTTTTCCAACAACACCGTCTGGCTGATCTTCAGTGCCTTCATGTTCGCCCTGGGCTACGAGAAGACCGGACTCGGGCGGCGCATCGCCCTGCTGCTGGTCAAGGCCATGGGTCGGCGGACCCTGACCCTGGGCTATGCGGTGATGCTGGCGGACCTGGCCCTGGCGCCCTTCACCCCGTCCAACACCGCACGCAGCGGCGGCACCGTCTACCCGGTGATCCGCAACCTGCCGCTGCTCTACGATTCCAAGCCCAACGACCCCAGCGCGCGGCGCATCGGCTCCTACCTGATGTGGGTGGCGATCTCCTCCACCTGCGTCACCAGCACCCTCTTCCTCACCGCCCTGGCGCCCAACCTGCTGGCCGCCGCCCTGATCGAGAAGACCGCCCAGGTGCACATCAGCTGGGGCCAGTGGTTCATCGCCGCCGCGCCCATGGGCATCCTCCTGCTGGCCCTGCTGCCGCTGCTGGCCTACTGGCTGTATCCGCCGGAGATCAAGCGCAACGACCAGGTGCCGCTGTGGGCGGCCAAGGAACTGGCCGCACTCGGCCCGCTGACGCGCGACGAAAAGCTGCTGCTGGCCCTGGTGATCGGTGCCCTGGCGCTGTGGATCTTCGGCGCCGCCTGGGCCGATCCGGCGCTGGTGGGCATCCTGGTGATCGTGCTGATGTTGCTGCTCAAGGTCATCACCTGGAACGACGCCCTGGGCAACAAGGCCGCCTGGAACACCTTCGCCTGGTTCGCCACCCTGGTGGCCCTGGCCGATGGCCTGACCCGGGTCGGCTTCGTCGCCTGGTTCGGCCAGTGGGTCGCCGGCCATCTGGGCGGCTTCCATGCCGGCACCGCCATGGTGGTGCTGGTGGTGGTCTTCTTTCTCGCCCACTACCTCTTCGCCAGCTCCACCGCCCACACCACCGCGCTGCTGCCGGTGATGCTGGCCGCCGGCATGGGCATCCCCGGCATCGACCTGCCGGTGTTCGCCCTGCTGCTCGGTACCTCCCTGGGGCTGATGGGCGTCATCACCCCCTACGGCACCGGGCCGAGCCCGGTGTACTACGGCAGCGGCTACCTGCCCAGCGCCGACTACTGGCGGCTGGGGACGATCTTCGGGGCGCTGTTCCTGCTGGTACTGCTGGGGATCGGGGTGCCGTGGATCATGATGGTGGCGTGAGGGGGGCAGGTTGGGCTTTAAGTGCCCAATGCCCGGGCTGTGGTGACCCTGGCGGATCGGCGTAGGTTGGGTTGAGCGATAGCGAAGCCCAACGGATTAGGGTTATGGGTGCCCTAGCTGTTTATCGAGTGCTCTGAGGGCTTTTGTTTCGCCCACCCGGGCGAGTCACTTTTGCCAGTCGCGGCAAAAGTAACCAAAAACGCTGTCCCCACGTTTCGGCCCTCCGCTGCGCTCCGGGTCCCCTCGCTCCGGCGCCGCTCCGGGGGCTCGGCACGAAGGGGCCTCCTGCCCCTCGCGCCTTGCTCGGCGTCCTGCCTCGCATACCCCCTCTGCGACACCTGCACTCGGCCTCACTGACGGGGCGGGGCGCAAGCCTGGGAATTCGGAGTTCAGAGTTCGTAGCGTGGAAAACCGCGCAGCGTTTTCCACTGTTGGGCGCCGACACCATCAGTGGACAAGGCTTCGCCGTTGTCCACGCTACGAGTTACGGGTTATTCAACCAACACTTTCAGGCTGGCGAATCGCCCCGTTCAGAAGGGCGAACGCCAGTGTCGTGGAGTGGGTCGAGCCGCAGGGATGCGGCGAGAGGTCCAGTGGGCCATGGACGGCCCATCTCGACCGACCCCGGAACGGCGCTGGCGTGAGCGGACCCGGAGCGCAGCGCAGGGCCGGATGTCCGGGGCAAGCGCTTTTGGTTACTTTTGTTCGGGACGCGTAGTCCGGGGCGCGCAGCCGCGATTGGCAAAAATGACTCGCCCGGGTGAGCGAAACAAAAATCATCAGCAAACCACGATAAACAGCCAGGTCACCCATAACCCTAATCCGTTGGGCCTCGCTATCGCTCAACCCACCCCACTTTCCAAATTTCCCCTTCCACCCGACCTTTTGCTTAGGGACCTAAGCATCCCTTCGGCGTAGAATCCACATTCTTAGTGTGCTTTCGATAACACCCGCAGAGGTCGTCATGTCCCACCGTATTCGCCACCCCGGTTTCGCCGCCAAGCGCCAGAGCGCCGAGCAGGCCGCGCAGTTCATTCGTCACGGCATGACCGTGGGCATGAGCGGCTTCACCGGGGCCGGTTATCCCAAGGCCGTGCCCGGTGCCCTGGCCCAGCGCATCACCGCCAGTCACGGCGCCGGCGAGCCCTTTCGCATCAAGGTGCTGACCGGCGCGTCCACCGCACCGGAGCTGGACGGCGCCCTGGCGCGGGTCGATGGCATCGAGTTGCGGGTGCCCTTCCAGTCCGATCCGGAGCTCCGTAGCCGCATCAACGCTGGCGGCCTGGACTACATGGACATCCACCTGGGCCAGCTGGCGGAAAAGGTCCGCTATGGCTTCTTCGGCAAGATCGACGTGGCCGTGGTGGAGATCGCCGCCATTCGCGAAGACGGGCTGCTGGTGCCCTCCTCCTCGGTGGGCAACAACAAGACCTGGCTGGACATGGCCGATGCGGTGATCCTCGAGGTCAATCGCTGGCAGCCCGACGCCCTGGACGGCATGCACGACATCTACACCGACGGCGCCCTGCCGCCCCACCGCACGCCGATTCCACTGGCGCACCCCGGCGACCGCATCGGCTCGCCCTATCTGGAAGTGCCGCTGGACAAGGTGGTGGCCGTGGTGGAGACCGATGCCCCCGACCGCAACAGCCCGTTCAAGGCACCGGACGCCGCCTCCCAGGCCATCGCCACGCACCTGCTGGACTTCCTCCGCTTCGAAGTCCGCCAGGGGCGCATCCCGGCCAATCTGCTGCCCATCCAGTCGGGGGTCGGCAACATCGCCAACGCCTTCATGCAGGGCCTGGCCGAGAGCGAGTTCGAGGGGCTGACCGCCTTCACCGAGGTGATCCAGGACGGCATGCTGGAACTGCTCATCAGCGGCAAGATGGAGCTGGCCTCGGCCACCTCCTTCTCCCTGAGCCCGGCGGGCATCGAACGCTTCGTCGAGCACGCCGAGTCGCTGCGCAAGCGCATCATCCTGCGCCAGCAGGGGGTCAGCAATCACCCGGAACTGGTGCGGCGGCTGGGTTGCATCGCCCTCAACGGCATGCTCGAAGCCGACCTCTATGGCAACGTCAACTCCACTCACCAGATGGGCACGGGGATGATGAACGGCATCGGCGGCTCCGGCGACTTCGCCCGCAACGCCTATCTGTCGGTGTTCATGGCGCCGAGCACCGCCAAGAACGGGCTGATCTCGACCCTGGTGCCCATGGTCAGCCACGTCGACCACACCGAGCACGATGTCTCGGTGATCGTCACCGACCAGGGCCTGGCCGACCTGCGCATGCTCAGTCCCAAGCAGCGCGCCCGGGCCATCCTCGAGCACTGCGTGCACCCGAGTTTCCGTCCGGCGCTGGCGGATTACTTCGAGCGCGCCCTGGCCGGCAGCCACGGCAAGCACACCCCGCACCTGCTGCCCGAGGCGCTGGCCTGGCACGAGCGCTACTTGGTCACCGGCAGCATGCTCGGCCCCGCTGCCCAGGAAGCCCACGACTGAAAGGCAAGGCGCCCGAGGCCTCTCGGGCGCCCTTTCGCTCCGCCATCCCTGCCGTCCGTCGCCCATCTGCAACTAATTGTGACTTTTTGCCAGCGCGCTGTGTAAAAAGCTGCCTTGTCGGATTCCCAGCCGACATTCCGGGTGATAAAAGACGTGAAATCTCTGAGCAATGTCCTTGATCTGCAAGGGGCATTGCCGTTCGCGGTTGTTCTAACCCCGCCCCCTTTTCGAGAGCTGCCACCGTGAAGATCTGTCATCAACTTGCCGGCCTGTTGCTGGCTGGCTTGGTCGGGCTGAGTCCGGCCGTCCTGGCCCAGACCCCACCGAAGGTCAAGGCCGCGGCCGCCGCCACCGCCCAGCGCCTGGCCTCGAACCACGCCCTGGTCGTCGACCTCAAGACCAACCAGGTGCTGTTTTCCCAGAATCCCGACCAGGTCGCCCCCATCGCTTCGGTGACCAAGCTGATGACCGCCATGGTGGTGCTCGATGCCCGGCTGCCGCTGGAGCAGACCATCGACATCGACATCAGCGAGAATCCGGCCATGCGCGGCATCTTCTCGCGGGTGCGCCTGGGCAGCCAGCTGACCCGTCGCGACATGCTGCAACTGGCGCTGATGTCCTCGGAAAACCGCGCCGCCACCAGCCTTGCCCACCACTATCCGGGTGGCCAGCGGGCCTTCGTCGCCGCCATGAATGCCAAGGCCCGTGCCCTGGGCATGAGAAACACCCGCTACGCCGAGCCCACCGGCCTGTCGCCGCTGAACGTCTCCACCGCGCGTGACCTGGTCACCCTGCTCAAGGCCACCGAGCACTATCCGCTGCTCGGCCAGCTCAGCACCACCCCGGAAAAGACCCAGGCCTTCCACAATCCCAACTATGTGCTGGGCTTTCGCAACACCAACCACCTGGTCTACAACGCCGACTGGAGCGTGCAGCTGACCAAGACCGGCTACACCGACAAGGCCGGTCACTGCCTGGTGATGCGCACCGTGATGGCCGGTCGTCCGGTGGCCTTCGTGGTGATGGACGCCTTTGGCAAGTTCACCCACATGGCCGACGCCACCCGCGTCCGCCGCTGGCTGGAAACCGGCGCGCTGAGCCCTCTGCCGGGCGCGCCCAAGGCCGGTCGCAGCACGGTGCTGGCCCGCCAGTAAGCCCTGCCTGAGCCCACCCCGAAGCCGCGTCTCGACGCGGCTTTTTCTTGCCCGGCGCCTTTCCGCGGGTCGGATACCGGGCGCCGCGCCTGGCGGGATCGGCGGCGGGCGACAATAGTTGTCTCAAGCGCTGGAGACCGCAGTACCGGCACGCCCCCACGCCAAGAGGTGTCCCGATGAAGCCCACCCTGTCGCGTCGCCAAGTCCTCCAGTGCGCCTGCTGCCTGCCGCTGGCCGCCGCCCTGGCACCCCTGGCCCTGCCCGCCCTGGCGGCCCCGACCAAGGCCCACACCACCCTCACCGCCGAGCAGGCCCTGCAACGGCTGATCGACGGCAACCAGGGCTTCATGGACGACCAGCCGCTGCACGGGGAAACCAATCGCGACCGGCGCCTGGCGATCGCCAAGGGCCAGACGCCCTTCTGCGTGCTGGTGTCCTGCTCGGATTCGCGGGTCTCGCCGGAACTGCTGTTCGGGCGCGGCCTGGGCGAGCTGTTTATCGTGCGCAACGCCGGCAATACCCTGGACACCACCGCCCTGGGCTCGGTGGAGTACGCCATCAGCCAGCTGGGGGTGCCGCTGATCGTGGTGATGGGCCACGAGAAGTGCGGCGCGGTGGAGGCCGCGGTGGCGGTGGTGGAGCAGAACGCCCTCTATCCCGGTGCCATCGGCGCCATGATCGAACCCATCCTGCCGGCAGTGCTCAGCGCCCGGGTCGGCAACCCGCCGGATCTGCTGGAAGCGGCGGTGCGCAGCAACGTGCAACGCACGGTCAGGCGGCTGCGCGCAGCCTCCGAGCCGACTCTGCTCGCGCCGCAACAGAAGGGCCAGGTCAAGGTGGTGGGCGCCTACTACACCCTGGAAAACGGCCACGTGGATTTCTTCGACGTCTGAGGCGGGCACCCCCGGCGTCAGCCGCGGTCTAGGGCTGTATCCCCCGCCTGGAACGCCCCATGAGCAAAGACGCAATCGCCCACGAGTACTACGAGACCGTCACCGGCCGCTGCTGGCTGGATGACGTGCGCGAATGGCGCCGCCTGCAGGCCGAAGCCCAGGCCGCCGCGGATCGCTACCTGGCCTGCCCGGAGGATCTCGAGGCACCCGAACGCCTGCGCCTGGAACAGACCTGGCGCACCAGCAACGAGGAGGCCGGCGCCTTCTGGCAGCGCATGTGGTCGAATCTGGATCGTCAGTGAGGGTGCGCGGCTTCAGGTAGCCCTGGCGAGCAGCGCCAGCAGGCCTTCGGGTACCAGCCGACAGCTGTCGTCGAAGGAATCGAGTGAGCGCCAGGTAGCCATAAAGGCTTCACCATCGCTCTCCTGACCGGGCAGCTCCGCCTGAGCATAATGCTGCCGATCGGCAAAATCGGCGGCGTAGACCAGCACCACCTCGTGGCCCGGCCGTCCCGCGTAGCTGAACAGCGACTCCAGGGTGCCCAGCAGCCTGACCTCGGTCAGCTCGACGCCCAGTTCTTCGCGGATCTCGCGGCGCACCGCCGCCTGGCTGGTTTCGCCGAACTCCACGCCACCGCCCAGGGGCCGACAGAAGCGTTGGCCATCATGCGGATCCTGCGTCTCACGCACCAGGATGCGGTCGTCCTGACGCAGGATGCAGAGCGCCAGGACGCGGATCTGACCGCCCATTACACCAGCCCTTCCGCCTTCAACTCGCTCTTGAGGTAGGCGTAGTACACCGGCGCCGCCACCAGCCCGGGCAGGCCGAAGGCCGCCTCGAACACCAGCATGGCCACCAGCAATTCCCAGGAGCGGGCGCTGATCTGGCCGCCGACGATGCGGGCGTTGAGGAAATATTCCAGCTTGTGGATGGCGATCAGGTAGCCCAGCGCCGCCACCGCGACCCAGATCGACAGCGACAGGCCGGCGATGAAGATCAGGGTGTTGGACATCAGGTTGCCTATCACCGGCAGCAGGCCGAGGATGAAGGTGAGGATCACCAGGGTCTTGGCCAGCGGCAGGTGGACGTCGAACAGCGGCAGCACGCCGAGCAGGAAGATGCCGGTCAGGGTGGTGTTGAGCAGCGAGATCTTGATCTGGGCGAAGACGATGTTGCGAAAGGCCTGGGCCACCAGGCCGAGACGCACCAGCAGCGCGCCGGACAGCGGCCTCAGGCGCTCGGGATCGGGGGTGGGCTGCAGGGCGACGATGGCGCCGAGGATCATGCCGATCAGCACGATGACAAAGGTCCGCGCCGCATCGCGACCGAACAGCTGCAGTTGCGCCACATGGGCGCGCACCCATTCCACCAGCTCCTGCTTCATGCTGTCGGCGTTGGCCGGCAGGTAGGCGTCCAGCGAGGGCGGCAACTGGGCGCGGGCGCGCTCGGTGAGCACCATGAACTTGTCCAGCAGCCGTCCGGGGTTCTGCACCTCCTGGATGATGAAGCTGGTGAACCAGACGAAGAACAGCGTCAGCAGGCTCACCACCAGGGTGCCGAGCAGGGCCACGGCGAGCCAGCGCGCGCCCCCGCCGGGCAGATGACGCTGCAGGCGCCCGGCCAGGGTGTTGACCAGTTCGTACACCAGCAGCCCGGCCAGCAGGCTGGGCAGGAGCTTGAGCGGGAGAACCAGATAGAGCGCGGTGAAGACGATGATCCAGCTGGCCAAGATGGCCTGGCGTTGCGTGAAGGCGTACATAGATTACCGGCGGCAGAATCCCTGCCCGCAGTCTGACAGTCTGCCGCCTCGCCGCCCAGCCTAGTGTGGTGTTTCAAAAGTTATCTACGCAATTTTGCCGGCGCTTTTTGTCCTTGGACGTCGTTGCCCCTCCTCGCCATAGCCCTGCTATGACTCGTCCCGGCGCCTCGCCCACAAACAAAAATCACTCGCCAATTCTTGCGCGAACTTCTGAAACACCACACTGGACCACGAAGAAAGCCCGGACCTCTGTTACCCGGCATTACCCGAGCGGGCGCTTCGGCACCCCTCGCCTCAGCCGGCCAGTTCCGCGGCGCAGACCCGGGCGCGGCCCTGGTGCTTGGCCGCATAGAGCTGGGCATCGGCGGCGGTGATCAGGGCGGCCGGATCGACGGCGGTGGGCGGCAGCGCCGTGGCCACGCCCAGACTCAGGGTGACGTAGCCGGTCACCGAGGAATAGCCATGGGTCAGACGCTGGTCGCGCACCTGCTGCAGCAGTCGCTCGGCGACCTGGGTGGCGCCTTCCAGGTCGGTGCCCGGCAGCAGGCAACCGAATTCCTCGCCGCCATAGCGCGCCAGCAGGTCGTAGGGGCGGAACAGCCCCTGCCCCAGTGCCTGGGCCACCTGGCGCAGGCACTGGTCGCCGGCCAGGTGGCCATAGTGGTCGTTGTAGGCCTTGAAGTGATCGATATCCATGAGGATCAGCGAAAAGGGCGTGCCTTCGCGCTGGCTCTGGCGCCAGCCGCGCAGCAAGGCCTCGTCGAACTGGCGGCGATTGGCGACGCCGGTGAGGCCGTCGACCAGGGCGATGCTGCGCAGGGCGTCGCGCTGCGCCTTGAGGGTCAGCTGGGTGCGCACCCGGGCGCGGACGATGACGGGGTTGATCGGCTTGCTGATGAAATCCACCGCGCCCAGCTCCAGGCCGGTCACCTCTTCGTCGGGGCCCTCCTGGCCGGTGACGAAGATCACCGGGATGGCGGCGGTGGCCGGATCGGCCTGCAACCGGCGCAGGACCTCGTGACCGTCGAGCTGGGGCATCATCACATCGAGCAGGATCAGGTCCGGCTGCTGGGTCAGGGCCAGTTGCAGGGCCTGGGCGCCACTGGTGGCCATCAGCGTCTCGCAATCCTGGCGAAAGAGTTCGTGGAGGATGCGGATGTTCAGCGGTTGGTCGTCGACGATCAGCAGTTTGGGTTTGCTGCGCCGTCCGGCGGCCTCGGCGGTCGGCGGAGTCATAGGGCTTCCTTCAGGTCAGGCAGGGTGGTGAGCGCCGCCGCGAAGTCGAGGGTCTCGACCTGGGCGCGCAAGAGGTCGTAGCGCACCTGGGCTTCGGCGCGGCAGTGCACGGGCAGCTCGGCGATCAGCGCCAGGGCGTCGAGATTGCCCTGGCTGAGCAACTCTTCGAGTTCGTCCAGGCGTGCGCGCCAGTCGACCTGGGTGTCGGTGGGGGTGGCGGCTGTGGTTTCGGCAATGACGGGCGGCGGCAGGACCTCGGCCAGGGCGCCGCGCAATTCGCCGAGGGCTTCGTCGAGCAGTTGTCGCAGGGTCGTCAATTCCACCGCCACCTCCGTGGGGACACCCGCTCCGGCCTTGCCGGCGCGTTCGCCCTCGGCGGCACGCGCGGCCAGGCGCTGGGCACCCATGGTGCCGGCGCTGCCCTTGAGGGAGTGTAGTACCGCCACTGCCGCCTCGCTGTCAGTGGCATGCCAGGCCTGGGCGAGCCTTTCCAGCAGGCCGGCGGAATCCTCGGCGAAGCGTTCCAGCAGCGAGCCGAATAGCCGGGCATCGCCGCCGAAGCGGCGCAGGACGATGCTCAGGGGTTCCACCTGGCGATCCTCGGCGACCGGTGCGGCGGCGGGCGCGACGCTCACCTCCTGGCCGGTCAGGCGCCGCAGACGGGCGACCAGCAATTCCAGGTCGATGGGCTTGCCGATATGGTCGTCCATGCCGGCGGCCAGGCAGGCGTCGCGATCGGTGTGGGAGGCGTTGGCGGTCATCGCCAGGATCGGCAGGGTGCGGAAGCGCCCGTCGGCGCGGATGCGGCGGGTGGCTTCCAGGCCGTCGATGTCGGGCATCTGCATGTCCATGATGACCACGTCCAGCGGCGCGCCGGAGAGCACCCGCTCGACGCCTTCCAGGCCACCTTCGGCCAGTTCCACCTGGGCGCCCTGGGCCAGCAGCAGCTCGGCGGCCACCTGGCGGTTGAGGGCGTTGTCTTCCACCACCAGCAGGCGCAGGCCGGCCAGCCGATGGCTTTCGTCGACCACCGCGGCGGCGTGCACGCCGGCCGGGATCTCCGCGCCCAGGGCGCGCTCCACCACCTCGACGATCTGCGCCGGGGTCACCGGCTTGGTCAGGTAGTCGTCGAAGGGTGCGTCGTCGCTCTGCTGGGCCTCGGTAAGGAAGTCGCGACCGAAGCCGGTGAGCATGATGACCTTGGGGCGGTTGTCGGCCTGCCGCTCGCGCAACTGCCGGGCCGCCAGCAGGCCATCGCCGTCGGGCATGCGCCAGTCCATCAGCACCGCCTCATAGGGCTGTGCCTGCTGCTGGGCCTGGGCGACCCGCGCCAGGGCGGCGGCGCCGCTGGTGACCAGATCCACCTGCCAGCCGAGGGCCGCCAGGGTCTCCACCAGCACCTCGCCGACCAGGGTGTTGTCGTCGGCCAGCAGCACCCGTCGGCGTACCGGCGCCAGCTGGGCCTCGCCCTGACTATCCACCGCCAGGGCGGCATCGAACCAGAAGCGGCTGCCCACGCCCAGTTCGCTTTCCACCTGCAGCTGGCCATCCATCAGCTCCACCAGGCGCTTGCAGATGGCCAGGCCCAGGCCGGTGCCACCAAAGCGCCGGCTGATCGACGCCTCGGCCTGGGTGAAGCCCTGGAACAGCTGTTCCTGCTGGGCCGGACTGATACCGATGCCGGTGTCCTGCACCGAGAATTCCAGGCGCAGCTGACCGTCCGCTCGCGACAGCTGGCGCACGCTGACCAGCACCTGTCCCGCTTCGGTGAACTTGAGGGCGTTGCCGGCCAGATTGATGAGGATCTGCTGCAGCCGCAGGCTGTCGCCGATCAGGGCGGTGGGCAGCCCGGCGTCCAGGTGGTAGTTGATCTCGACGTTCTTCTCGCCGCTGTTGCCGGAAAGCACCACGCCCAGGTTGCGCAGCACCTGCTCCAGGCTGAAGGGATGGACGTCCAGCTGCAGCTTGCCGGCTTCGATCTTGGAGTAGTCCAGCACGTCGTTGAGCAGCCCCAGCAGCGAACGCGCCGCCTGCTGGGCCTTGGTCAGGTAGTCGCCCTGGCGGGCGTCCAGGGCGGTGCGCTGCAGCAGTTGCAGCATGCCCAGCACGGCGTTCATCGGCGTACGGATCTCGTGGCTCATGTTGGCCAGGAAGGACGACTTGGCCTGGCTGGCCAGGTCGGCGCGGGTGCGCTCCTCGCGCAGCCGGTGCTCCAACTCCAACTGTTCGGTGATGTCGCGGTTGATGCCCACCACCCGCAGCACCCGCCCGCGCGGATCCCGTTCGGTGCGGGCGCCGGCGATGATGTGGCGCAGCGAACCGTCCTGGCGGCGCACGCGGAACACCGGATCGAACACCGCGCGCCCGGCCATGGCGGCGCCCAGGCGCTCTTCGGCGCTGGCCAGGTCGTCAGGGTGCACGCGGCAGCGCCAGTCGTTGTAGGTGATGCCGGCGGCGCGCTGGGCATCGGTCCACTCGTAGAGTTCGAACATCCGGTCGTTGCACTGCACCTGGCCGGTGTCGGGCTGCCAGCACCAGATGCCCAGCTGGGCGACGTCGGCGGCCATGGTCAGCTGGTCGCGGGCCTGCAGCAGCGCCTGGCGCTGGCGACTCTGCTCGGTGATGTCGGCGATGATGGCCACTGCCAGGCGCTCGCCGTCAGTCCACATCACCCCCAGGCTCAGGGTGAGGGGGAAGACGCTGCCATCCGCGCGGCGCCCTTCCATCTCCTGGCCCTGCGGGCTGGCCTGGTCGTCGGGGATCTCCTGCGGGCAGCTGAACAGCGCTTCGTAGCCGGCCAGGTAGCCGGGGATCAGCCGGCGGACCGGTTGACCCACCACCTCGGCGGCGCGATAGCCGAAGATGCGTTCGCCGGCCGGGTTGAAGGAGCGCACCAGGCCCTGGCTGTCCACGGTGACGATGGGGCTGACCGCGGTGTCCAGGATCGCCCGGGTCAGGGCCAGGCTGGCCGCCAGTTCCTGTTCGGCGGCCTTGCGTTCGGTGACGTCCGAGGCGATGCCCAGGTAGCCGCTGATCCGCCCGCCGGCGTCGCGCATGGTGGTCACCACCAGGCTGACGTCGCGGTGCTCGCCGTCGCGGCGGACGAAGGTCCACTCGCGGGCGTCGGCGCCGGTGCGCTCGGAGCGCTCCACCAGCACCCGGAAACCGGCGACCGGCAGGCCGTACTCGGCTTCCAGGGCCGCACCCTGGGTGGCCAGTTCTTCCGGCAGATGGAGGTCACTGGCATGCCAGAGTCCCACCACCTCCTCGGCGCGATAGCCGAGCAGCCGCTCGGCGCCCTCGTTGAACAGGGTGATCAGGCCGTCGCGGTCGGTGGCGATGATGCCCACCTCGGAGGCCGCGCGCAGCACGTCGCCGAGCAGGCGGTTGGTCTGGCTGAGTTCGGCGGTGCGCTGGGCCACCTGCTCTTCCAGGCGGGCGTTGAGCGCCAGGATCTCGGCCTGGGCGGCCTTCTGCAGCGAGATGTCGCGCACCGTCTTGGAGGCGCCGACCACCCGGCCGTCACGGCCACGCATGGGCGAGACGCTGACCAGCACATCGATCAGGTGACCGTCGCGGTGCTGGCGACGGGTCTCGAAGTGCGGCACCGGCTCGCCTCGGCCGATGCGTTCTAGCACCCACCACTCCTCGTGTTCCAGCTCGGTGGGCACCACCAGATCGAGCAGGCGCTGGCCCACGGCTTCGCTGGCCGGATAGCCGAACAGCTCTTCCGCCGCGTGGTTCCAGCTCAGTACCACGCCGTTGAGGTCCTTGCTGATGATGCCGTCGGAGGAGCTTTCCACCACCGCAGTGAGGTTGGCCTGGTCCTGCTGATACTGGCGGCGCCGCTGGCGCGTGGTCAGCACGGCGAAGGTGAGGCCGGCAGCCAGCAGGCTGACCAGTTTGCCGACCAGGTGCACCAGAGGTATTGAGACCAAGTTGAGACCGGCGACGAAGGCCGGGGTGGCGGTAAAGGCCATCTGCCAGCGCCGCCCATAGACATCACGGGTAGCGACCACCTCCGAAAGTCCTTCGGCCGCCGGCTCACTGGTATCGCCGCGGGTATAGAACGGCGTGGGCCTGGCAGGCTCGGTCACGTCGGTCAGGCGGATCAACAGACCCGGAATGTCCAGGCGCAGGCTGCCGAACAGCTCCTCGATGCTCAGCGGCACATAGGACCAGCCCAGGGTGGCGCCCTCGCGTTGCGCCGGGTCCTTGGGTAGCAGGCCGTCACGATAGATCGGCAGCATCAGCAGCAGGCCACGTTCCGGCGGCTGATAGGCCTGCAACTCCACTGGCCCGGACAGGTGCATGCTGCCGCGCTGCATGGCCAGCACCGCCGTTTCACGGCGGACCGGTTCGGACGCCGCATCCATGCCGACGGCGCGCTGGTTGAGCGCCACCGGCTCGACGTACTGGACGACAAATCTGTCACCGTCGTGGGGCGCGAAGCTGCGAATGGCGAAGTCCGGCCAGCCATCGGCGCGTGCGGCGTGGACGAAGCGCTCCTCCTCGCCGGCGGGAACCCGGCGGATGAAACCTATGCCACGCGCACCGCGAAACTCCTGGTTCAGGTCGTGGGTACGACCATAGTGCTGCAGCAGTTCCCGCGACAGCCCCGCGCCGGCCACCACGATGACGTCACGCATGCCGCTCAGGCTGTACTCATAGACCCGCAGTCGCTCGGCGATCTGCTCGCGCACGTCGGTCGCCGCCGCGTTGAGGGCCGCCTGTACCTGTCGCTCGTTGCGCTCGGTCAGATGGCGCATGGTCAGGCTGGTCAGCAGGACGCCGAACAGAAAGACGCCGAGACTCCAGCGTACGCGAGAGGATTTGCACAGCCTGCTGAACATGGAGCCCCTGGTGGCAAAAGGTGCCACGCCGTTGGTTAGGCGATGCCAGGAGCGGGAAGCGCGAACGGAACGGGGCCTCCACCAGACCTGGCGGTAACAGCTAGCCCATCGGCGGGAAAAAAGGCTTTCTTGATACCGCGGATCGGCCGCCAGGCTGAAGCGCAGCGGCGGATGCGTGCAAAGCGGCAGCCCAGAGCAAGTTCACGCGCTAATTAGTTTTACTGTTTCTGACGAGTGGTCGAGGAAAGATCGGCATTCACGCAAGTCTTCCTGACCTTCCGGACAGCAAAAAGGGAGAGCCGACCTGACGTCGACTCTCCCTTTTTGCGGACTTTTCGCGCGAATCAGATGCGGAAGCCACCCACCAGGCGCTGCAGGCGACCGGCCTCGGCTTCCAGGGCGGTACAGGCCGCCAGGGTGGCCTGGAGGTTGTCGACGCCCTGCTGATTCAGCAGGTTGATCTCGCTGATGTCCATGTTCAGGGTCTCCACCAC
The DNA here is from genome assembly GCF_003057735.2 of Pseudomonas sp. RIT411. Lineage (NCBI taxonomy): Bacteria > Pseudomonadati > Pseudomonadota > Gammaproteobacteria > Pseudomonadales > Pseudomonadaceae > Pseudomonas > Pseudomonas sp. RIT411. The sequence goes on along the minus strand of NZ_QBIZ02000026.1, from coordinate 7,957 downwards.
CGAGGTCTGCTCCTCGGTCGCCGTCGCGACGGACTGGTTCTGGCCGTCGATCTCGCCGATGCGCTCGGTCACGCTGCCCAGCCGCTCGCCGGCGCTCTTGGCCACCTGCATGCTGTGGGCGCTCTGCCGCTGGCTTTCCTGCATCAGGGCCACGGCGTCGCGCGAGCCGGTCTGCAGCTCTTCGATCATCTGCTGGATCTGCTGCGCCGAACTCTGGGTACGGCTGGCCAGGGAACGTACCTCATCGGCCACCACGGCGAAGCCACGCCCGGCCTCACCGGCCCGCGCGGCCTCGATGGCGGCGTTGAGCGCCAGCAGGTTGGTCTGCTCGGAGATGCCGCGGATGACTTCGAGGATCTGGCCGATGTTGGCGGTCTTGCCGTTGAGCGCTTCGATATGCTCGCAACTGGTGCCGATCTTGCTCGACAGTGCCTGCATGGCGTGCAGGGCTTCGTCGAGCACCTCGCGGCCCTCTTCGCCCTGGGCACGCGCCGTGCTGGCCTCGCCGGAGGCATGGGCGGCATTGCGGGCGATCTCCTGGGCGGCGGCGCCCAGTTCGTTGATCGCCGCGGCCACGCTGGTGGTGCGCTGGGCTTGGAGGTCCGACTGCTGCATGGACGATTGCGAAGACTCCAGCACGCGCCGAGTGCTCTGATTCAGCTCGCCAGTGGTCTGGGCCACGTCACGGATCGAGGTGTGGATGCGCGCCACGAACTTGTTGAAGGCCTCGGCCAGGGCGCCGAATTCGTCCTGCGCCTGTACGGGCAGGCGGCGGGTCAGGTCGCCCTCGCCTTCGGCGATGTCGGCCATGGCGCGGGTCAGGTCATGCAGCGGGCGCAAGAGGACGCGGATCAGCAGCCCCAGCAGCAGGATGATGGCGATCACCGCTACCACGGTGGCGACGATGGCCAGGTTGCGGGCCTGGGTCACCGGGGCATAGGCCTTGGCCTGGTCGATGGACAGGCCCAGGTACCACTTGACCGAGGGCAGGCCATTGACCGGGGTGAAGCTCACCAGGCGGTCGCTGCCATTCTGGGTGACGGCGTGCAGCCCGGGCTGCAGGGATGGGGTCTGTTCCGGGAAGACGTCCTTGAGGGTCTTGAGCACCTGCTCGGGATGGCTGCTGACCAGGACCTTGCCGTCGCCGTCGACCAGGAAGGCTTCGCCGAGGCCGCCGACGTTGAGCGAGGTGATGATTTCCACCAGCGCCGAGAGGTTGAGGTCACCGGCCACCACGCCGGCCAGCTGGCCGTCACGCTGCAGCGGGGTGGCGATGGTCACGCCCAGCTGGCCGGAGGAGGCGAAGATATAGGGCGGGGTCAGCACCGTGGTGCCGGCGGCGGTGACGGCCGCGTACCAGGGCCGCTTGCGCGGGTCGTAGCCGGCCGGCAGGCTGCGCAGCGGACGGGTGGTGTAGGTGCCGTCCACTTCGCCCAGGTAGGTGGAATCGAAGGTGCCCGTGTAGATCTTCTGGTCCAGCAGACCGACCAGGCCTTCGGGCGAACGATCGCGCGCCAGGGTCTGGGCTTCGCCTTCGATGAGCTTGACCCGCGCGTCCAGCCAGTAGGCGATGTTGCCGGCGGTGACCCGCCCGGTTTCCGCGAGGTTGGCACTCAGGCTCTGGTCGATGGCCTGGCGTTGCAGATAGGCATTGAAACCGGCGGAAGCGGCCAGCGCGGTGGTGATCACCAGCGCCGCGACCAGCAGGATCTTGTGACTGAATTTCAGGTGTCGCTTCATACAGGTCTGCGTCCGTAGCTAGGGAGCCATGCCGGATTCAGGGCATGGCTATCGCACTCGTTATCGGGCATGTACGTTACGACTTGAGCGGAGCGGCACCCTCTTTTCCGCCTGCGCGCGCTAGATGCGGAAGCCACCCACCAGGCGCTGCAGGCGACCGGCCTCGGCTTCCAGGGCGGTGCAGGCCGCCAGGGTGGCCTGGAGGTTGTCGACGCCCTGCTGGTTCAGCAGGTTGATCTCGCTGATGTCCATGTTCAGGGTCTCCACCACCGAGGTCTGTTCCTCAGTCGCGGTGGCCACCGACTGGTTCTGGCCGTCGATCTCGCCGATGCGCTCGGTCACGCTGCCCAGCCGCTCGCCGGCGCTCTTGGCCACCTGCATGCTGTGGGCGCTCTGCCGCTGACTTTCCTGCATCAGGGCCACGGCGTCGCGCGAGCCGCTCTGCAGTTCTTCGATCATCTGCTGGATCTGCTGCGCCGAACTCTGGGTGCGGCTGGCCAGGGAGCGTACCTCGTCGGCTACCACGGCGAAGCCGCGACCGGCCTCCCCCGCGCGGGCCGCTTCGATGGCTGCGTTGAGCGCCAGCAGGTTGGTCTGCTCCGAGATGCCGCGGATGACCTCGAGGATCTGGCCGATGTTGGCGGCCTTGCCGTTAAGGGCCTCGATATGCTCGCAACTGGTGCCGATCTTGGCCGACAGTGCCTGCATGGCGTACAGGGCTTCGTCGAGCACCTCGCGGCCTTCCTCGCCCTGGGCGCGCGCCGTGCTGGCCTCGCCGGAGGCATGGGCGGCGTTGCGGGCGATCTCCTGGGCGGCGGCGCCCAGTTCGTTGATCGCCGCGGCCACGCTGGTAGTGCGCTGGGCCTGGATGTCGGACTGCTGCATGGACGACTGCGAGGCCTCCAGCACCCGGCGGGTGCCCTGGTTGAGTTCGCCGGTGCTCTGGGCCACGTCGCGGATCGAGGTATGGATGCGCGCCACGAAGTGGTTGAAGGCCTCGGCCAGGGCGCCGAATTCGTCGCGGGACTGCACCGGCAGGCGGCGGGTCAGGTCGCCCTCGCCTTCGGCGATGTCGTCCATGGCGCGGGTCAGGTCATGCAGCGGGCGCAGCAGGACGCGGATGAGGAAGCCCAGCAGCAGGATGATGGCGACCACCGCCACCAGAGTGGCGACGATGGCCAGGTTGCGCGCCTGGGTCACCGGGGCATAGGCCTTGGCCTGGTCGATGGACAGGGCCAGGTACCACTTGACCGAGGGCAGGCCCGCGACCGGGGTAAAGCTCACCAGCCGCTCGCTGCCGTTCTGCAGGACGTGATGGAAGCCCGGGGCCAGGGTCGGGGTCTGCTCCGGGAAGACCTCCTTGAGCGATTTCAGCACCTGGTCGGCGTGGCTGCTGACCAGGATCTTGCCGTCGCCGTCCACCAGGAAGGCTTCGCCCAGACCGCCGGCGTCCAGCGAGGTGATCATCTTCATCAGGCTGTCCATCACCAGGTCGCCGGCCACCACGCCGATCAGCTTGCCGTTCTGCAGGACCGGCGCGGCAATGGTGATGCACAGAAAGCTCTGCGGCGGCGCGGTCAGGTAGGGCTCGGTGAGGATGGGACCGCCAGCGCTGACCGCGGCCTTGTACCAGTCGCGCTGGCGGGCATCGTAGCCGGCCTCCATGGGGGTATGGGGGCGGTCGGTGAAGGTGCCGTCGACCTCTCCCAGGTAGGTGGAATCGAAGTTGCTCGTGTAGAGCTTCTCTTCCAGCAGGCCCACCACGTTGGCCGGGCTGCTGTCGCGGCTGAGCGCCTGGGCCTGGCTGTCGATCAGCTTGACCCGCGCGTCCAGCCAGTAGGCGATGTTGCCGGCGGTGATGCGGCCGATCTCGCCCAGCGAGGCTTCGAGACTCTGGGTGATGGCCTGGCGCTGCAGATAGGCGTTGAAGCTGGCGAAGCCGGCCAGGGCCAGGGTCACCACCAGGGCGGCCGCCAGCAGGATCTTGTGGCTGAATTGGAGCGAGCGTTTCATGGTTACCACACGTAAGACTTGGGGAGTGGGCGGCCGCTCTCCTCGCACATACTTATTGCGATAGGCATCGAGAGGGCAAATCGACCGGGGACGGTCGAGGCCGCACTATTACGCATAAATCCGACTTTTAGCTGGCGCCAACCGATAAACGTTCTCACAACGCCGATGTCTGGGCGGCGTGCCCTACAGCAGGCTGAAACCTTTCAGCAGGAGCAGCCCCAGATTGGTGGTCAGCATCCCGCCCAGGGTACTGAGCACCACGATGGTCGCTGCCAGCTGGGCATTGCTGCCGGCGGCGCGGGCCATGACGAAACTCGACGCCGCCGTCGGGCACCCGAGGTAGAGAAAGAGAATGCCCAGCGCCGGTCCCTGGATGCCCAGCGCCAGGGCGCCCAGCACGCCCAGCAACGGAATCCAGACGATCTTCCACAGGCTGGCGCCCACCGCCAGACCGCTGCTCTCGCGCAGCGAGGCCAGCGACAGGGTGGCGCCGATGCACATCAGCGCCAGCGGCAGGGTGAGCCCGGCGAAATAGCGCGCCGAGGTGTCCAGCCAGCGCGGCAATTGCCATTGGAAATAGGCGAAGGGAATCGCCAGCAGGATGCCGATGATCAGTGGATTGCCGAGGATGCTGCGCAGCAGGGTGCGCCAGTTGGCCTCCAGATGCGGACTGTAGAGCGCCAGCACGATGGCCGAGAGCACGTTGTAGAAGAGGATGACCATGCCGGCCATGATCCCGCCCACCGACAGCCCATAGTCGCCGTACTGGGTCGCCGCCAGGGCCAGGCCGACGATGCCGCAGTTGCCGCGAAAGGCGCCCTGCACATAGACCCCGCGATCGGCATGGGGACAGCGCCAGATCGCCCAGCCCCAGGCGGCCAGGAAACTCACCACCGTGGCCAGGGCGAAATAGCCCAGTAGCAGCGGTTGCAGCGCCTCGCCGAGATCGGCCTTGAGGATGCCGAGAAACAGCAGGGTCGGCATGGTGGCGCGAAACACCAGGGCCGAGGCGGTGTTGATGAAGGGGGTGTCGATCCAGCCCAGCCGCTTGAGCACGCAGCCCAGCAGCACCAGGGCGAAGACCGGGGCGGTGACGTCGAAGGTCGCCTGGACCAGGGCAAGCACGTCGGACATGGCGGAAGGCATCGCGGAAACGGCTCGCGATGGTAGCAGGCACGGCGCGCCACGGGGCCCTTCCTTCCGTCATCGCGAAGTGACATCAGTCAATGCTTAGCTTACTATCTACCCGCCCGATTCAGACGACGCCCCCGATCCATCCCCCGCTTCGCCTCAGCGCGACCGCTCTAACTTCCTGCCAGGGAAGCCGGCGAAGGGGTGGAACAATAAGACAGACAACAGGTTCAGACGTAGCAGACGACAGATCCGCATGCGGTTCCGATTTGCGATGTCGTCGATCGAGTCGAAGTCTCTTTTCACGATTGCATTGCGAGCGCTGCCATGACTGTCACTTCCAACGCGAGACCGGGAGGCCTGCCTGCCAGGTTACTCGGCATCCTGTTCATCCTCCTGGGCCTGGCCCTCTTGGGGCTGGGCATCAAACTGGCCACCCTCGGGGGCTCCCTGTACTACCTCGGCGGCGGCGTGCTGCTTGCCCTGAGTGGTTACCTGCTGTGCATCCGGCGGGCCAGCGGGGTCTGGGTCTATGCCTTCTTCCTGGTGATGTCCACCGCCTGGGCCGTACTGGAAGTCCAGTTCGACTGGTGGCAGCTGGTGCCGCGCCTGGCGCTCTGGTTCGTCCTTGGCCTGGTGCTCCTGATCCCGGTGTTCCGCCGTCCGCTGGACAGCCGCAGCGGCGGCCTGCCGCTGGTCGGCTCCCTGGTGATCGCTGCGGTCGTCGCCCTGGTCGCCCAGTTCGTCAACTACAACCGTCTGGACGGTGACCTGGGCCGCGACACCGCCGGCACCCAGAGCGCCGCGCCGACCGCCGCCGATGGCGACTGGCCGTCCTATGGCCGCACCGCCTTCGGTGATCGCTACTCGCCGCTCAAGCAGATCGACGTCAACAACGTGAAGGAGCTGCAACCGGCCTGGACCTTCCGTACCGGCGACATCCCCGGCCCGAACGATCCCCAGGAGACCACCGCGGAAAACACCCCGCTCAAGGTCAACGGCAAGCTCTATGTCTGCACGCCGCACAGCCAGGTGATCGCCGTGGATCCCGACAGCGGCAAGGAAATCTGGCGCTTCGATCCCAAGCTGAGCACCCAGCACGCCGACAGCTTCAAGGGCTGGGCGCACATGACCTGCCGCGGCGTGGCCTACCACGACGACGCCACCTATGCCGGCACCACCACCGCGGGCCAGAGCCCGGCCACCGGCAGCGCCGTCCCGGTCGACGAGCAGAGCACCCCGGCCGCCAGCAGCTGCCCGCGCCGCCTGTTCCTGCCCACCGCCGACACCCGCCTGATCGCCATCAACGCCGACACCGGCAAGGTGTGCAGCGACTTCGGCGACAACGGCCAGGTCGACCTGACCGCCAACATGGGCAGCTTCACGCCCGGCGGCTACTACTCCACCTCGCCGCCGGCGGTGACCCGCAACCTGGTGATCATCGGTGGCCACGTCACCGACAACGTCTCCACCGACGAGCCGTCCGGCGTGATCCGCGCCTACGACGTGCACACCGGCAAGCTGGTGTGGAACTGGGACAGCGGCAATCCGGACGCCACCGCGCCCATCGCCGCCGACGGCATCTACACCCGCAACTCGCCCAACATGTGGTCGATGATGGCCGTCGACGAAAAGGTCGGCATGGTCTATCTGCCCATGGGCAACCAGATGCCCGACCAGTGGGGCGGTGACCGTACCCCGGCCTCCGAGAAGTACAGCGCCGGCGTGGTCGCCCTCGACATCGCCACCGGCAAGGTGCGCTGGAACTACCAGTTCACCCACCATGACCTCTGGGACATGGACGTGGGCGGTCAGCCGACCCTGGTGGACATCAAGACCGAAGGCGGCGTTAAACCCGCGCTGATGGCCTCGACCAAGCAGGGCAGCATCTATGTGCTGGACCGCACCAACGGTCAGCCCATCTACCCGATCACCGAAACCCCGGTGCCCCAGGGCGCGGTGGAAGGCGACCACACCTCGCCGACCCAGCCGGTCTCCTCGATCAACCTGGCCGCGCCGACCCTCAAGGAAAGCGACATGTGGGGCGGTACGCCCTTCGACCAGGCGCTGTGCCGCATCGCCTTCCGCGAGCACCGCTACGAGGGCATCTACACCCCGCCGTCCACCCAGGGCTCGATCGTCTACCCGGGCAACTTCGGCGTGTTCGACTGGGGCGGCATCTCGGTCGATCCAGTACGCCAGATCGCCTTCCTCAACCCCAGCTACATGGCCTTCACCTCCAAGCTGGTACCGCGTGAAGAGATCGCCAACCAGCCGGCGCGCAAGAGCGAGACCGAGGGCATCCAGCCCAACAAGGGCGCGCCCTACGGCGTGATCCTGTCGGCCTTCCTGTCGCCCCTGGGCCTGCCCTGCCAGGCACCCGCCTGGGGCTACGTGGCGGGTCTCGACCTGACCACCGGCAAGCTGGTCTACAAGCACAAGAACGGCACCGTGCGCGACAACTCGCCGGTTCCGCTGCCCCTGCCCATGGGCGTGCCCAGCCTGGGCGGCACCGTCACCACCGCCGGTGGCGTGGCCTTCCTGAGCGGCACCCTGGACCAGTACCTGCGCGCCTATGACGTGAAGAACGGCAAGGAACTGTGGAAAGGCCGCCTGCCGGCCGGTGGCCAGACCACCCCCATGACCTACACCGGCAAGGACGGTCGCCAGTACGTGCTGGTCTATGCCGGCGGCCATGGCTCGCTGGGCACCAAGCAGGGCGACTACGTGATGGCCTTCGCCCTGCCCGAGAAGAAGTAAGGGCGCCCGCGCCCGAGCTCCCCTCTCCTCCGGGAGAGGGTCCGGGGCGAGGATGCTTCGAGCATTTTTGACATCCTGTTGGAATCCCCCTCGCCCCACCCCGAAATCCCGGCCCAGCCGGGATTTTTTTCGCCTGGGTTTTCTTTCCATCAAAAGGGCTTTGCTCCTTCCGGAAGGGAGCGGGGACGAGAGCCCCCTGGCACCCGGGGCCCCAGTGGAAAAGGCTGCGCCGTTTTCCACGCTACGGTGTCGAGACCGCGCCTCATCCCCAGGGAGAGGGCAAACCAAGCACAGCTCTCGCTTTTCCCCCTCT